>WRFC01000101.1 GCA_009779015.1 Coriobacteriia bacterium
CGGCCCCTCTGGCAACGGTCAGCCCGGCAGCTGCCGAGCCGGTACCGGTCAGCGGCCTCAAACTGAACAAGACAGACCTTGAGCTGAACGTTGGCCAGACGGCCACCTTGAAGGCTACGATCAGCCCGGCCGACGCCACTGAAACAGGCATTGTCTGGGCGAGCACCGATGCCGACATCGCCGCAGTCGGCACTGACGGCACGGTCACGGCTACCGGTGCCGGCACGGCCACGGTCACAGCGACAAGCCTTGACGGGGGATGGGCCGAGGCCTGCGAGGTGACAGTCGCCGAGGGCATCATCCGTGTCGCCGATGTCACGCTTGACCAGTCGGCGCTGGCGCTGGAGATCGGCCAAAGCGCGACCCTGACTGCCACCGTGCACCCGGCGGACGCCCATTACCGCGATGTCTTTTGGGATTCAGACAACCCCTATGTGGCCACGGTCGACCAAGACGGCGTGGTCACAGCACATGGCACCGGAACAGCCACGATCACGGCCACCAGCGAGGACAGCGGGCACTTTGCCATCTGCGAGGTCACTGTCGCCTCGCCACCCGCCACTGACAGCGGCAACGTGGCCGGCGTCACCACGTTGACCACGCCCAAGACCGCTGATGGCAGCCTGGGCTACTGGGCGCTGGTTATCGATCTCTTGGCCATTGGCCTGATCGGGCTCTTTGCTGGTGTCGCCCGGCGGGTCTACGTTCGTAGGCAAAGGGGAGACAAGCCCGTTCAGTGAGCCTTGGTGGGGCGCCTCTAGAGCACGTCAAAAACCGCAGATCATGACCAGGCGGCCGAATCGGGGCCGGGCAGGACAATGCCCGATGATTCGGATAAATGCCTGGGCCAGAAAACGGACCGGGTCATAGAGGTTGAAGAGTTGGTGACAATAACCTGATTATCTGAGCAGTATGATACAATCTCAAGAAGACACTTGCCGACTTGGGAGTCAATGCGAGCATGCAGGAAGTCTGTCTTGTCTAGCAGAACAAATCAAAAGCTTCGTGGTGAAATGGAAGTCCATGTCCTTTCTCGATAACTTATTCAGTCAATGGAGCTGCGATATGGCGATCGACTTGGGCACCGCCAATACCTTGGTCGCCATACCAGGGCGGGGGATTGTCTTAAATGAGCCTTCAGTCGTAGCAATTGACACGGATGCAAACCGGGTGCTCTCGGTCGGAACCGAGGCGCGAGAGATGATCGGTCGCAATCCAGGGAATATCTCTGTAGAAAAACCTTTGTCCGACGGCGTGATCGCCGACTATGACGTGACAGAGGCCATGCTTTCGTACTTTATCCAAAAAGCCAATAAGCGCACCCACTTCTGGCAGCCCAAGCCGCGGATCGTCATCTGCATCCCTTGCGGCGTGACCTCGGTTGAGAAACGGGCGGTCTTTGAGGCGACGATCCAGGCCGGTGCCCGCCAGGCCTTCTTGATCGAAGAGCCAATGGCGGCGGCGATCGGCGCTGGGCTGCCGGTCGAAGAGCCGACCGGCTCGATGGTCGTGGATATCGGGGGCGGCACCACCGAGATCGCTGTGATCTCGTTGGGCGGCGTAGTGACATCAAACTCGCTACGCATCGCCGGCAACGAGTTTGACGAGTCGGTCGCCCGGCATGTCCGTGATGTCTACGGGCTGAACATCGGCAACCGCACGGCCGAAGACATCAAGATAGCGATCGGATCGGCGATGCCGATCACGGGCGGCGAGCTAGACATGGAGATCAGTGGGCGCGACCTGGCCACCAACCTGCCAAGAAGCGAGATCATCCAGTCCGAAGACGTCCGCGAGGGCCTGCGTGACCCTCTCCAGAACATTTTGATTGCCATTAAGGAGACTTTTTTAGAGACCGACCCCGACCTGGCCGGCGACATCATCAGCAATGGCGTGCTGCTCACGGGCGGCGGCGGGTTGCTGAAGATGCTCGATGTCTTTTTGACCAGCGAGCTCGAGATACCGGTCTATGCCTCGGACACCGCTTTTACAAATGTCGTCGTCGGATGCGCGCGCGCGCTTGAGAACCCTATTGCTTTGCAGCGTTCTTACACACAGCGTTAAAGCGTTCGCGTCAAAGGCATTCGAAGATGAGTCTGGAGGTTAAAAAAGAACCGAGGGTGCCAGCATGGTTGAGCTTGGTGGCCTGCTGCCTCTGCGCAGTCGTGCTTTTGACCTTTTGGATGCGCGAGCCAGAGACCGGCGCCTTGCATAGTATCCGCGATAAATCGACAGCCATTACGGCCCCGTTGCTGAACGCCGGGGCATTTATCACGACCCCCTTACGGGCAATGACGAGCGGCTTTGACTCTGCCCACTTAAGCGAAGACGAGTACCAGCAGCTGATCTCGGATAACGAGACCCTGCGCTCCGAGAATGTCCAGCTCCAAGAGTACCAGCAAGAGAACGACCGGCTCTCGGCCCTGCTCGGCCTCAAAGACGCCTATGGCCTAGAGTCGACGGGCGCCCGCGTGATCTCGCAAAGCCTAGACTCTTGGAACCGGACAATCACGATCAACAAGGGGTCGCAGGCCGGGCTGCGCGCCGGCATGCCGGTCATGAACGCCAACGGCCTGATCGGCCAGACCGAGTCGGTCGGCCCTGACTCCTCGCTTGTCCGCCTGATCACAGACGAGCAGAGCGCCGTTGGCGTCTTTGTGCAAAGCAACCGGGTCGAAGGCATTCTCACCGGCTCCAGCGACGGCACGCTCTATTTGCGTTATGTCGGGGTCGACTCCGCCGTCAAGGTGGGCGACAACATCATCACATCGGGGGCAGGCGGCGTCTACCCCAAGGGGATCACGGTGGGCACGGTCTACTCGGTTGATTTTCAGTCGACCGACATCTATCAGACGATCGTCGTCCACCCGATCACGAAGGTTGATACCTACGAAGAGGTCTTGGTGGTCACGGGGAGCGAGGCGACGGTCAACCCGGGCGACGGCACCTCTGGCACAGGGGCCGACAGCTCGGCAGCCACGGGCACGGCCACAGGCACGGCAACGGCGGGTGAATGAGCGATGCCCCAAAACAGCCCCCATCGTTTAAACGTCATCGGTTGCCTGCTGGTGCTCGTCTTGCAGGCCGGCCTGGCCCCGCATATTGCGATAATGTCTGTGGTGCCCGACCTCTCGATGTGTTTTTGCATCGTCATCGCCATGCGCACAAAGCCCGAGGCGGCCTGCATCTATGCGTTTTTTATGGGCCTCTTCAGCGACCTCATCGCCACTGGGCCGTTGGGCGCCTCGGCCATTGTCTTTGCCGTGATCACCTATATCGTGGCGCGGCTGGCGCCCGGCATGTTCTGCGAGAGCTACGGCGGCCGTGTCTTTACGGCCATCGGTGCCGTGATCGTCGGGCAGATCCTCTTTGCCGTCGTCTACTCGATCATCGGGACCGTGGACAACGTCTATTACTCGTTGGTCATGCGCGTCTTGCCCGGTGCCGTCTACAACGCCTTGATCGTCGTGGTCTTCTCGCTTTTGTTTAGAAAGTCACATGGCAAGACGAGCAGTGCGACGTCGCTCAAAGACCGGCTGCCAAAGATCTGAGACTGGTCATGACGATTGAATTGATACTTGTGGTATTGGGCATCGTGTTCTTTGTTGTGGCACTGGCGGTGATCATCCTGATCCGCAACCGGAGCAGCAAAAAAACGCGTGACCTGGTTGTGCGGCCGAGTTTTGAGCGTCAGCTCTCAAGCCGGGATAAGGGCCTGGACCTGAGCCTCTCGGGCGGCGAGGAAGAGAACTCGAAGGTGCTGAAAAAGCGCGGTCGGCTCTTTATCTTTGCGGCCATCGTGGCGGCCTTTTTTGGGGCGCTGTTCGTCCGCCTCTGGTCGCTGCAGCTCTTGAACAGCCAAAAATACGAGCAGATGGCGCTGGACCAAAGCCTGACCGAGATACCGGTGGCGGCGACGCGGGGGCGCATTTTGGACCGCAACGGCGTTGAGCTGGTCGGCAACAGCCCGGCTTTGAGCGTCTCGGCGCCCAAGTCGCTGGCCGACGACATCAACACCGTGCAACGGCTGTCGCTGGTGCTTGGCGTGCCGCAGAGGGCGCTCAGGCTGAAGCTTTTGGACCAGCGGGCTTCGGCCCAGGCCAACCGGGTCTTGGCGACCGGCATCAGCATCAGCCAGGCAGCCTATATCCAGACCCGCCCCCAGCTCTTTCCGAGCGTCGAGGTCGATGAGGGCAACTACCGCTCTTATCCCTATGGATCTTTGGCCGCGCATTTGCTGGGCTATATCAGCCCGGTCACCCAGGACGACTTGAACAACGATAGCAGCCAGGGGTTTTACGCGAGCGGCGACGAGATCGGGCGTACCGGTGCCGAGACGGCCTTTGAGGACAGCCTGCGCGGCACCAAGGGCAGCCAGAGCTA
>WRFC01000102.1 GCA_009779015.1 Coriobacteriia bacterium
GCCCCGGCCCCGGCAGACGCCCCGGCCCCGGCCCCGGCAGCGCGCGCCTCGCGGGCGCGATCGGCGCGGCGGCCCATCAGTCGGCCTCCAAAGCGGCGATGCCGGGCAGCGTGGCGCCCTCTAAAAGCTCTAAGGCCGCGCCGCCGCCGGTCGAGATAAAGCTGACCAGGTCGTTGTAGCCGAACTTGTTCAAAGCGGCGATGCTGTCGCCGCCGCCGACGATGGTCACGGCCTTCTGGTTCATGGCCACCGCCGTGGCGATCTTGCGCGTGCCATTGGCAAAGGCATCCATCTCAAAGACTCCCATCGGTCCGTTCCAGAACACGGTCCTGGCCTCGGCGATCTTTTGGGCATAAAATTCCACGGTGGCCGGGCCGATGTCCAGGCCGATCATGCCCTCGGGTATGGCGCTGACCGGGCAGATCAAGGTATCGGCCGTCTCGGACATGCTCGAAGCCACCACGATATCGCTGGGCAGCAAGATCTGCACGCCCAACTGCTCGGACTTCTCTAAGATCTTCGCCGCTGGGGCCACCCAATCATCCTCTTTGAAAGATGCGCCGACCGCATAGCCTTGGGCCGCCAGCAGCGTAAAGCACATGGCGCCGCCGATGATCAAGGCATCGACCTTCTCGAGCAAGGCGTCTAAGACCTTGATCTTGTCCGAGACCTTTGAGCCCCCGAGGATGGCCACGAACGGCCGCTCGGGCCGCTCTAACATGCGGTTGAAGGTCTCGATCTCGCGATAGAGCAAAAACCCCGAATAACTGGGCAGAAACTCGGTGATGCCGACGATTGAGGCGTGCGCCCGATGCACGGCGGCAAAGGCGTCATCTACATAGACATCGGCCAGGTTGGCCAGGGCGCGCGCAAAATCGGGCCTGTTCTCTTTTTCGCGCACGTCAAAACGCAGGTTCTCAAGCATCAGGACCCCGCCCGGGGGCAGGTCGTTGACATCCTGCGTGGTCTGCAGCCCCAAAACGTCATGCGTCAGCCGCACCTCTTTATTCAAAAGCCCGCCCAGGCAGGCCGCCACCGGCTCTAGCGTATGCGCCCGCTCGTAGCCCTGGCCCTTCGGCCGCCCCTGATGGGCGATGATGATGACGCGGGCGCGGTTGTCGATCAAAAAACGCAGCGTCGGCAAGACCGAGCGGATGCGCGTGTCGTCCGTCACCTTGCCGTCTTTGACCGGCACATTAAAATCGACCCGCAGCAAAACCCGCTTTCCCTCAAGTTCAGCCTCATTAACCAGTCTCATCGATCCTCCAATTGTGCCCCCGTGTGTCAATGTCAATACGGTCATCCAAGTCGCACGCCGCAGTCGGCGGTCTGCTTGGGGAGAAGCGCGCCCGGTCCACCGTCGCCCACGACCCGCAGTCCGCTACCCCAACGTCCGTTCCCCCGCCGCCCGGCTCACCGTCGTCCGCTCCCCCAACGTCCGCTCCCCCGCTCCCCCGCCGCCCGCACTCAACGGCCGAGCATGATACGCGCCAAATCGACCACGCGGGTGGCGTAGCCGAGCTCGTTGTCATACCAGGCTACGCACTTGACCAGTGCGTTCTGGTCGCCCAGGACCATCGTCAGCCCGGCGTCAAAGACCGCTGAATGGCGGTTGCCGATAACATCGACCGAGACGATCGGGTCCGTACAATACTCGATGATACCCTGCATGGGGCCAGCGGCGGCCGCCGCCATGGCGGCATTGACCTCTGCGACGCTGACCGTCCGCCCGAGCTCGACCGTCAGGTCGACCATCGAGGCATCAGGCGTGGGCACGCGTACCGAAAAGCCGTCCAGCCGGCCTTTGAGCTCGGGCAAGACAAGCGCCACGGCGCGGGCGGCGCCCGTCGTCGTGGGTATCATCGAGAGGGCGGCAGCGCGGGCACGGCGCAGGTCCTTATGCGTGCCATCGAGGATCTTCTGGTCGTTGGTGTACGAATGGATGGTGTTCATATAGCCGCGCTCGATGCCAAAGTTGTCCAGCAGGACCTTGGCCACCGGGGCCAGGCAGTTGGTCGTACACGAGGCATTGGAGACGACATGATGCTTTTGGGGGTCGTAAGTAGACTCGTTCACACCGATCACAAAGGTGGCGTCCTCGTTCTTGGCCGGCGCCGTGATGATCACCTTTTTCGCACCCGCTGTGATATGTGCGCGCGCCTGATCGGCATCCACGAACTTGCCCGAAGCCTCGATCACCAGGTCGACGCCCAGCTCTCCCCAACCCAGTTTGGCCGGGTCACGCTCGTAGAGCCCTTGGACGTGCTGGCCGTTCAAGACCAGCCCCTTCTGTACAAGCTCTACGCTCTGAAAAAGGCGGCCATGGATAGAGTCGTACTTTAAAAGATGGGCGATGGCCTCAGACTTGCTGAGGTCGCTGACCGCGACCACTTGAAAACCGGGATCGTCGATCAATGTGGCCAGGCAGAGCCGGCCGATCCTCCCTAAACCGTTGATACCGACACGCATTGTCATGGGCAGGCCTCGCTTTCTTCTTGGATATCGGTGCCCAGCAGCTTTTGGACGATTGCCGCAATGCGCCGGACACGATGGTTGACTGCTGATTTTGAGAGCGGCGGCGTGGCCAGCTCGCCGAGCTCGCGCAACGAGGCGTCAGGATGCTCAAGCCGCAGGCTGGCCAGCTCGCGCAGGGCGGCAGGCAGGCTGTCCAACCCTTTTTTGTCGGCCAGCAGGCGGATCGCCTTGATCTGCTCCATCGAGGCGTCGATGGCCTTGGCCTGGTTGGCCATCTCGGCGTTCAGGCGCCGGTTGACGTCGTTGCGTAACGACTTTGTGACCAGCACGCTCTCGATGTCCAGGCGGGCGGCGTGGGCGCCGGTAAAGGTCAAGAAGTCGGTGATTGGCTCGGTGCCTTTGAGGTAGACGACCCAGGCGTTGCGGCGCAAGATCGAATTGGCCGGGATGCCGACCGAGGCCAACAAGGCCACGATGCCGTTGGCCAGGC
The DNA here is from genome assembly GCA_009779015.1 of Coriobacteriia bacterium. Taxonomy (GTDB): domain Bacteria; phylum Actinomycetota; class Coriobacteriia; order Coriobacteriales; family UBA8131; genus WRFC01. Next base: position 2,966 of record WRFC01000102.1, read on the forward strand.
CCTCGTGGGTGCAGCTGATCTCAAAATGAAAGTCGGCCTGCGGGCTAGAGAGGAACCCGCCACCTAAAAAGGCGCCGCGCAGGTAGGCAGGCAGGCTCTGGGGGTGGTTGAAGAGGCGCGGGTCGACCGTGTACTCGAGGCTGCCCCGGGCAAACAGGCGCATGTCTTTGAGTGCCTTGACCAGCTCGTCTTGGGCCGGGATGGTAATCAGGTAGCTGTAGCTTTTGTGCAGCGAGCTGGGGTGCGCGCTGACCTCGGTCTTTAGTTTGTAGACGTTGTGCAAAAGCCAGACCATCTTGCGGGCGATGGCGGCGGTCTCGGTGCTCAGCTCAAGCCGGTAATGCCCAGAGACCCGCCCTTGCATCTGAATCAGGGCGGCCAACTCGGCCTTCTGCGCGCCGGTGTGCTCCGGAATCAGACGCGAGAGCTCGTCTTTGACCTGTGCAGTGAAAGACATCCTTCTAGTATCTCCTTGAACACCCCGGCTAAGATGTTGACATCATGCCAGGTCGGGCGAAGCGGGTCGACCAGGTCGCGCTCGAGCAGGCGCACGCCGCGGCCGGCGATCTCTTGGCGGTTATCGGCGCTCAGCTTGACGCGATGGATATTGTTCGTGCGGCCGGGCAGGCCGGGCGAGACGTTACGGCTGCGGTGGAACTCGACGTCGCCGTTGGAGGGCAGCGAGAGGGCCGGCTCGCTGATGCCGGTGATGCGCTCAAAGGTCGTGGTGGCGTTGCCGCTGTAGGGCTCGGAGCCGTCTTGATGCACGACCATAAAGTCCAGCAGGCCGTCCATGCCATGGCTGAGCAGGGCATCGAGGTGCTCATAGGCATCCATGCCCCAGGTCTCGCCTTGGACGTCGGCCAGCGAGCAGAGAAAGACGGTCTCGGCCCGGCTGACCTCGAGGGCGTGCTTGAAGCCGGGCACCAGCAGGTTGGGGATGATCGAGGTAAAAAGCGAGCCGGGGCCGAGCACGATCAGGTCGGCGTTGATGATGGCCTGGATGGCCGGCCCATAGGCGGTCGGCCGCTCGGGTTGGAGGGCGACCTTTTGCAAGGCCGTCTGCGAGTTAGAGATGCTGGCTTGCCCGTGCAAAAAAACACCGTCTTGGGTCACACCGTGCAAGGTCACGCTCTCTAGCGTCGACGGGCAGACCAGCCCCCGCGCCTTGAGTAGTTCTGAGCAGCTGCTGATTGCCCCGGCAAAGCCTTGGAGCTCGCTCATCACGACGAGTATGAGGTTGCCCAGGGTATGGTCGTTGACATACGAGAGGCGGCGCGAGAACGCCCGCGTCCAAGGCGCGTCGGGCTCGGCCGCCATGGCCACCAGGCACTTTCTGATATCGCCGGGCGGGACAGCGCCGGTATGCTCACGCAAGAGGCCGCTAGAGCCGCCGTCATCGGCCATTGCCAC
>WRFC01000103.1 GCA_009779015.1 Coriobacteriia bacterium
ACAGTTGAAAACAAGCGCACTACCAGCGAAAACTTGGAGCGGGTGACGGGACTCGAACCCGCGAATACAAGCTTGGGAAGCTTGGGCCTTACCACTTGGCGACACCCGCCCGCGTTGGATAATAGTAACATATGAGGCATGTTAAACAAACCGGCTCAAAACAGGCAATACCGAAAGCTCTCGCTTGAGGTACAGCAGCAGATCTTAGAGGACCGCGCTGCACACCGGACACTGCCTTGTCGCACCGACGACACCGCCGTGTTGCGCCGCAACCCGCAGCGCGACAAGGCCAACCTCTGGCGCCCGGCCTTTGTGCGCGACGTCGAGAAGATCTTGCACTCGGCCTATTACAACCGCTATTCGGATAAGACCCAGGTCTTCTCGCTGTATAGAAACGATGATTTGACGCGGCGCGCCTTGCATGTGCAGCTGGTCTCGCGCTCGGCGCGCACGATCGGCAGCGCACTGGGGCTGAACCTCGACCTGATCGAGGCCATCGCGCTGGGGCACGACCTTGGGCACACGCCGTTTGGGCACGCCGGCGAGCGCTACCTAAACGACCTCTACCACGAGCGCACGGGCCGCTTTTTCAACCACAATGTGCATAGCGTGCGCGTTTTGGACGGGCTTTTTAACTACAACCTCAGCCTTCAAACACTCAGCGGCATACTTTGCCACAACGGCGAGTTCGCCCGACGCCAGCTGACCCCGCAGCCAGTCGACGGGTTCGACGCCTTTGACACGCTGATGGAGGAGTGCTACACCCAGGCCGGCCACACCAAGCGGCTCGTGGCCTCGACGCTCGAGGGCTGCGTGGTGCGCATCTGCGACATGATGGCCTACGTCGGCAAGGACCGCCAAGACGTCGCGCGGCTGGTCGGGCAGGGCGGCCGCCCCGACTACGAGCAGTTTGAGCTGGGCGCCAACAATGCGGCCATCATCAACAACATGACGGTCGACATCATCGAGAACAGCTACGGCTCGGAAAGCCTCTGCATGAGCGAAGAAGCGTTCAACGGCCTAGAGGCGCTAAAACGCGAGAATTACGCGCTCGTTTATACAAACCCCGAGCTCCAACGCGTGAACGAGCAGATGCGCCCGATGTTTGCGGCCATCTACAGCCGCCTGCGCGCGGACCTCTTGACCGAGAACCACAACTCGTATATCTGGCGGCACCATATACGGTTTGTCGAGCGCCTGCGCGGCTTTTACGACAGTGGCGAGACCTACCACGAAGCCACACCGCCCGACCAGATCGTCGTCGACTACATCGCCAGCATGACCGACGACTACTTCATCGACCTCTTTCACTTTCTCTTTCCCGAAGAAGACGCCGGCATCGAGTACGTGCCCTACTTCAAAGACATGCCGCAACTCAGCCTCGGCCTGTAACGGTTTTTTTGCCTGGGGAGAAGGGCCGGCGGCAAGGTGCCCCGACCGGGCGCGCGGCTTTCGGCGGCTGTGGGCGCAGCCCCGCAAAAAGCAGTCAAAGGGACGGGGCGTTTTATCTGGTTTTGTGAGGGCTTGGCACCAGGCGCACCCTCCGCGCATCTTGGCCAGCCAAGAGTGGCAAAAAAAGCAGTCAAAGTAGACGGGGCGTTTTGTCTGGTTTTAGCTGGGGCCCGGTGCCGTGCCCCAGCTCAGCCCTTGGCCGCTAAAAGGGCGTGGGCGAACTCGACCCAGCCGTCTGCGGTCTTCTCCCTAGTTGAAAAGGTTAATTGGCCGGCTTGGTGGCGTTTGGCCAGATGCGGCCAGACGGCGGCCGAGTCGAGGCCGTTGGCCATCATCACGAATGATCCGGTGTGGTCGCCCATGCCGATATCGCTGAGCGAGTCGCCGATGGCCACGGTCTGGGCGGCGCTGAGGCCGCGCGCCGCCATGTCGGCCGCGACTCCGGCCGCCTTGCTCGTGCCCAGCGGGACGAGGTGGTAGATGTGCACCTCGTCGCAGTTCACGAGGGTGTGGCTGAGGGGGTGGATGATGCCGTTGTCAACGAGCTGGAGGGGCAGGGGGGCGGCGGCCAGAAGGGCGTTGGCGGCGTGCGTGTCGAGGTTGCCGCGAAAGACGACGGTGACGTCGGACTCGGAGCCGACGACAAAGCCGTGGTCCTCGAGCTGGCCGGGGAAGGCGGCCAAGAGCTGCTCGACCGCTCCGCTTTGGATGATCAGCTGGTAGGGCGTGAGGCCTGCGGGCAGCACCCCGGGGGGCAGGCCGGGGGCGAGCGCGACATTGGCCCAGTCGCCGAGGAAGTAGCGTTTTTTGGCCAGGGCGCCCGTGCCTTCGATGGCCAGCGTGCCGAGCTCGCCGATGAAGGTGGTGAGGCCCAGAAGGCGCAATATCTCGTGCCCCTGCGAGCCATTGCGCCCGGTCGAGATGATGACCTCGATGCCCGCCTCTTGGAGGGCGACCAAGGCCTTGGCCAGGGCAAACGACGGCCGTCCGGCATGGTCGGCGAGCAAGCGCCCGCCCGGAGCGAAGAGCGTGCCGTCCAGATCGCTATATATATGCGTGACCGGCGCCAGGGCGGCGGCGGCCTGGGCCGAGCCGATGGGGGTAAGCTGCGGTTTGGGCTGGTTGTTTGTCATGTCCTGAACTCCTCCGAGTGGCCTGTATCATCGCGCGCCCTGCGCAGACAGTAGACAAATCCTGAGCGACTATCGTAGCATGGTTTACGCTACTATTTGAGAAAGTCGGTTCTCATGTCTGCCCTTTGAACGGGGCGATCCCCAATCGTCCAGGCTGGCCGTTGGGGAGCAAGAAGGGATAAGAAAATGAACGAGCCACGCAAGCCCGCCCACTTCAACGAGATGGATGCATATGGCGATGGGGGCGCCGAGAGCGCCGGAAGCGCCGATAGCGCCGGGGGCACCGAGGCCGCCATCGCGGCCGAGCTGGCTGGCCGCGCAGCCGAGAGCAAGGCCGCTGAAGCCGCCATTGCGGCCGAGCTGACCAGCGCTGCCGCCGAGGCCAACGCCGTTTTTGAGGCCAGCATTGCCGAGCCCCCCAGGCCCAACAGCAACAACAACGCCACCTCTACCGCCGCCGTGACAGGACAAAACACCCCCGAAGGCCAGCAAAACGCGCAAGGTCCAAACCGCACGGGGAGAAAACCCGGCAAGCCCGGCAAGCCTGGCAAACCCGGCAAGCCCGGCAAGCCCGGCAAGCCGCCCCGCTGGGCCTGGGGCGTCGCGGCACTGGGCGTTGTCGTGGTGGCCTGCATCATTGTCGGCGTCGTTGTCTTTGGCCACGGGCAAAAAGCCGCCCCAGTCGTCGCGGTGCCCGAGCTCGACGTCAGCTCACTCACTTCTCCCCCTGCGCCTGAAGTGCCAAAAGTCCAGACTTGGCCGCTCACCGGAGTGCCGACCGTCGCGGGCGACGACATCAACCGGCGCCCGCTCTCGATCAAGATCGAGAACACGCCGATGGCGCGCCCGCAGCTCGGGTTCTCGCATGCCGACGTCGTGTACGAGAGTGTGACCGAGGGCGGCATCACGCGCTTCAACTGCATCTTCCAAAGCGATATTCCGGTCGAGGTCGGGCCCGTGCGCTCGGCCCGCAACTCCGATATCTCGATCGTGCCGCAGTACCAGGCGCTCTTCTTTTACAGCGGGGCCAACTCGACTGTGAATAAAGAGATCAAAAATGCCAACATTATGAATATGGGCAACACGCCGGCGCAAGCCCTCTATTACCGGGTCAGCTATCGCGCGGCCCCGCACAACCTCTATGTCAAGCTGGCCAACACCTACGATGTCGCCACCGGCCTGGGCTTTGACCAAGCGGTCAAAAAGCCTTCGACGCTGGAGTTCGGCCCCAGCAGCAACGCCTCGGCCGTGCCGGCCACAACAATCACCGTGCCGCTCTCTGACGGCTACGTCGCGGGCTGGGCATACGAGGCCGACAGCAGCACCTATGTGCGCTCGATGAACGGCGCCCCCAGCGTCGACGCCGAGGCCAACCAGGCCATCAAGGTCAGCAACGTGGTCATCCTTTGGGCGCCCTACGTGGCCGGCGTGATCGCCAACAACAGCCAGACCTATAACATCGACCTCAAAACCAGCGGGCCGGCCAGCATCTTCATGGGCGGCCAGCGCATCGACGGCACCTGGACGGCCAGCAAGAGCAGCCCGCCGCGCTTCAAAGACGCCGACGGCAACGAGATCACGCTGACCCCCGGAAAGACCTGGTTTGAAGTCGTCGATACCGACATCGCGGTCACATCGTCCTAAAAGCCGACGGGCCAAAGCAAAGCAATAAAAGCCACGGGGAGAAAACACGGGGCAACGCCGCCCGGCGCCCCGCGCCCCGCCCGGCGCCCCGCCCGGCGCCCGGCGCCCCGCCCGGCGCCCCGC
>WRFC01000104.1 GCA_009779015.1 Coriobacteriia bacterium
CGTCCAAGGCGCGTCGGGCTCGGCCGCCATGGCCACCAGGCACTTTCTGATATCGCCGGGCGGGACAGCGCCGGTATGCTCACGCAAGAGGCCGCTAGAGCCGCCGTCATCGGCCATTGCCACGACCGCCGTGGTCTGCAGGCCGAGGCTGAGCAGGGCGCGAATGCTGACCGGGGCGCCCGTGCCGCCGCCGATCACGACTGCCTTTTTGACCGGTTGCCCCTCCATGCTCAGACCAGCTCGGCCAAAGAGATGTCGCGATGGCTGATGCTGACGCAGTAACCGGCCTGTTTGAGAAAGCCCGCCGTCTGCTCGGCCAGCACGACCGAGCGGTGCTGCCCGCCCGTACAGCCGATCGCAATCAAGAGGCTCGGCTTGCCCTCGCTGACATAACCGGGCATCACGACTTGCAATAAGTCTTGCCAGACCCTGATGAAGTCTTTGGTCTCGGCCTGCCCGAGCACGTAATCGATGACTGCCGGGTCAAGCCCGGTCTTTACGCGCAGGCCCTCGTCGTAATAAGGATTAGGCAAGAAACGCACATCGATGACTAGATCGGCCTCGGTCGGCAGGCCGTGCTTGAAGCCGAACGAGACGACACTGACCGCCATGTTCTCTTGCTCGCTTTGGGTCGAGTAGATCTGGCGGATGGCCCGGCGGAGGGCGATCGGGCGCATGCTCGAGGTCATGATCTTGTGCTCGGCAAAGCTCTGCACCTTGGCCAGCATCTGGCGCTCGGCGTTGATTGCGCCGGCCGTCTCGAGGCCATCGGCATCTAAGGGGTGGCGGCGGCGGCTGGCCTTGTAACGGGCGAGCAAGACCTTGTCGCTGCAGTCCAAGAAGAGCACGCTACAAAGCACCCCGGCGTGGCGGATGCGCTCGAGCTCGGTCTCAAGCTCGTCAAAGAACTCTTCGGCCCTGATGTCGCAGACGACCGCTAGCCGACGTTTAGGCTGGTTGACGAGGTCGGCCAAGGCCACCAGGTTCATCAGTAAAGAAGGAGGCAGGTTGTCGATGCAAAAATAGCCGAGGTCCTCAAAGGTATGCATGGCCTCGGTGCGTCCGGCCCCCGACATGCCGGTGATCACGACCAGGTCGGGCTGGGATTGGTCGATCAGGCACTCTGGGCCCGAGCGCTCCGCAGCGGGGCGCTGGCCATCGTTCAGCGTCGTGTCAGAGGCCGTCTGGCCCTTATCCGTCTGATCTTGATTTGCCGGTTCGGCCGGGTTTGCCAAAACCACTCCCTCCAGGTATTTTTTCTGGCCTGATCTGCTCAAGGCCAGCGTGGGCGTAAAAGACCCTGGGCTACCTTACTGTCTCTCTAGTTTAACAAATTGGCGGGCCGGCTTCTGGGTGCGAGAGGCGCTGGCGGGGGCGGCCGCTTGGCCAGCTGCGGGCCAGGCCCAGGCAGCCAAGCCGGTTATTTGGACGGCCGCGCATCTAAAAACGCCCAGACCTCTTGCGCCAAGGCCGTCGGAATGCCGGGGACGGCCGCGATCTCGGCGGCGCTGGCCGCACGCAGCTTTTTGAGCGAGCCAAAGTGCGCGAGCAAGAGCTTCTGGCGCTTGGGGCCGAGCCCGGCGACCTCGTCCAGCAGGCTCTTGGTCATGCCCTTGCCGCGGATCTGGCGGTGATAGGTGATGGCAAAGCGGTGCGCCTCGTCGCGCACCTGTTTGACCAGGTAGAGCGCCGCCGAGCCGGTGGGCAGGACCACGGGGTCGCGGCCGCCCCACTGGGTAAAGAGCTCTTCATCGGCCTTGGCCAGGCCGGCCACCGGGATGTCGAGGCCGAGCTTGCCCAGCTCCTCGAGGGCGACGTTCAGCTGCGGACGGCCGCCATCGACGATCAGCAGGTCGGGGCGCTTGCCAAAGCGCTGGTCAGACATCCGCTCGGGCGCATAGCGCCTGGCCAGGACCTCGCGCATCATGGCCACATCGTTGGCCTCGGCGCTCTCTAAGCGTATTTTGAAGCGCCGGTACTGGCCCTTGTCTGGCCGGCCGCCGCTAAAGACGACCATCGAGGCCACCGAGTAGCGTCCATGGATCGTCGAGATGTCAAAGCACTCGATACGCAATGGCGGCGCGGGCAGCGCCAGGGCGCTCTCTAACTGGAGAAGAGCGAGGTTGCTGCGCTCGTCGTCGTAGCGGCTGCGCACCTTATAGCGGTTGAGGGCATGGTGGGCGTTATTGGTGGCCAAGAGCAAGAGCTCGTGCCGCTCGCCCCGCTGCGGCACCTGCAGGCGGACGTGCGCGCTCTTTGCCTGGGCGAGCGCCTGGGCGCGCCGCTCGCTCAGCCAGTCCTCGATCAGCGCGCTGTCCTCGGGCAGCTCGGCCAAGATGACCAGGCGCGGCACGGCGCTGGCCTCCTCATAGTAGCGGAGGATAAAACCGCGCAAGAGTTCTTCGTCGCCGACGTCCAGCCCCTTGTTTAAGATGAACTCGTTGGCCAGGTGGACGATACCCTCACGCACGCTTAAGACCTGGATGCCGGCGATCGTCTCTTCTCTGAACAGGCCGATCACATCGGCGTTGAGCTCGCTGGCCAGCTGGACGTGCTGGCGGCTTTCCAGCGAGCCTATCGTGTTGATGCGGTCGCGGGCGCGGGCGGCGCGCTCAAAGTCCAGCTCGGCGGCGGCCTCGGCCATCTCGTCATCGAGCTCGGCGATGAACTCACGCCTTTCTCCCGATAAGAAGCGTGCCACTTTAGAGACGAGCCCCAGGTAGGCCTCGGGCGTGATGGCGCCGGCGCAGGGGCCGGGGCCGAGGCCGACGTGGTAGTTGAAGCAGGCCTGGCCAGGGCCCGGCGGGGCGCTTGCCGGGCTGCCAGCCTGGCGGCAGAGGCGGCGGTACTCGGCGCAGCTTTCGAGGCAGATCGGCGTGACGCGGCGCGCCACCTCGATCATCGTGCGGGCGGCGCGGGCATCGGTGAAGGGGCCAAAGTAGCGGGTGCTGGCGACCTGCTTCTCGCGTGTGTATTTGAGCGCCGGGTACTTCTCGCCCATTGTCAGGGCAATGAACGGATAGCTTTTATCGTCGCGGTAATCGACGTTGAACGGCGGCTTGAACTGCTGGATGAGGTTTTTTTCGAGGATCAGCGACTCGTGCTCGTTCTGCACGACGATATAGTCGAACGAGGCGGCCTCGGCCATCAGCCGGGGTACCATGGCGCGGCTGTCTTGGAGGCCCACGTACTGGCGCATGCGGGCGCGCAGGTCGCGCGCTTTGCCCACGTAGAGCACCTGGCCTTCTCTGTCTTTCCAGATATAGACTCCGGACTCGCGGGGCACGAACGGCAATTGCTCTTTTATGCTCAGTTGCTCTTGCATGGGCTTATGCTAACATGTCCATGCAAGTTAAATGCAAGTTTTTCGTAGATAAGCAGGAGGGTTCTTATGAAGTACGTTTGTTCTGTGTGCGGATATGTCTATGACCCCGCTGTCGGTGACCCTGACCTCGATATTGCTCCGGGTACGCCCTGGGAAGACCTGCCGCACGACTTTGCCTGCCCGGTCTGTGGCGCAGCCAAAGAGATGTTTGACGCGGAGTAATAATGTTCTACCTGACGCCCAACATTGCAGTGACGAGCGTCTTAAACCCCGGAATGCGGGTCTTTGACGTTGTTGTCCGTTCTGATTACGGTACCAGCTATAACTCATACACGGTGATCGGTTCAGAAGGGGTAGCCCTGATCGATACGGCGCACCATAATTTTCAGGATTGCTACTTTAATAACGTCGACGACTCGCTGAAGGGTAAAACGCCTCGTTACCTGATTGTTAACCATGCCGAGCCTGACCACAGCGGTGCCATTCCTGACCTGCTGGGGATCTATCCGGACTTGACCATCCTCTGCACAGCGTCTGCTGCGATCAACTTAAAGAACATCACAAACCGCGACGACTTGCCCATCCAGGTCGTCAAAGACGGTGACTCGATATCGCTGGGCGACCGCACGCTAGAGTTCATGATGGCGCCCTTCTTGCATTGGCCAGACACCATGTTTACCTGGTGCCCCGAAGAAAAAGTGCTTTTCACCTGCGACTTCTTAGGCTGCCACTACTGCGAGCCGCAGTATTTGGACAGCCTGATCACTTATCCAAAGGCCTATGACAAATCGCTTGAGCAGTATTTTGGCGCGATCTTCTCGCCTTTTATCGAGTATGTCCAAAAGGGGCTGGCCAAGATCGACGGTCTGGATATCGAGCACGTTTGCACCAGCCATGGGCCGATCTTGACCAAAGGCGTCTTGCTCGAAGAGGTGGTCAGGCGTTACCACGCCTGGTCCGACCCGGTCAAGCACGACGTCTTACAGGTACCGGTCTTTTACTGCACTGCCTACGGCAACACCGC
>WRFC01000105.1 GCA_009779015.1 Coriobacteriia bacterium
CTGATTACCCAGGTTGCCTCGGAGAGGAGCTGACCGATGCCTAGCCCTTTGGCCGGCCGCGATTTATTGCGGCTGTTTGACCTGACTGTCGATGAACTGCGTTTGGTCTTAGATACCGCGCACGCCGACAAGGCCCGCTGGCAATCTGATTTTCAGGCGGCGCTGGCCGAGGCGCCTTGCGCTGGGCGCGCGGTGGCCGTGATCCTCGAAAAGCCGTCGCTGCGCACGCGCGTCTCGTTTGAGGCCGGCATCGTCCGGCTGGGCGCGCATCCGGCCATCATGGGCGGCAGCGATTCGGCCTTTTCGCGCGGCGAGAGCATCAAAGACACGGTCATGGTGCTTGAGCGCTATGTGGCGGCCATCGTGATCAGAACCTTTGCGCAGGCCAAGGCCAATGAGATCGCCCACTGGGCAAAAGTGCCAGTAGTCAATGCCCTGACCGATGACTTTCACCCCTGCCAGGGCCTGGCCGACCTGATGACGATCGAAGAGGAGCTCGGCGACCTGGCCAAGCTCAAGCTGGCCTACGTCGGCGACGGCTCTAACAATATGACGCACACCTATCTCGAGGGCTGTGCGCTCACGGGCATGGGTCTGAGCATTGCTTCTCCCCCAGAATACCGGCCAAAGCCGCAATACCTGAACGAGGCGCTGGCGCAGGCTGCCAAGACGGGTGCGCAGATAGAGTTCGTCGAGTCGCCCGAGCAAGCGGTCGAGGGCGCCGACGTGGTAATCACCGACACTTGGACATCGATGGGCGAAGAAGAGCAGCAAGATTTGCGTGCCGCGCGCTTTGAGCCTTATCGGGTGACGGGCGAATTGATGGCGAAAGCTAATCCGTCTGCTGTGTTTATGCACTGCTTGCCCGCCCATCGGGGTGCCGAGGTGACAGACGAAGTTATGGACGCGCCATACTCAAAAATTTATAATGAGGCTGAGAACAGGTTGCATGTGCAGCAAGCTCTGCTAAAATTATTGTTATGTTGAGTGAAAGGGGAACGCGGGAAAGCTCGACAAGCTCAAGACGCTGCATACTTTCGTAGTATACTTGGGGGCAATATTGAATTATACATGATTATCCATTATGATGGATTCAAATACTATGAAAGGAAGCTTGTCTATGAAAAAACGCAATGCACGTCAAGAAGCAATTCGCCAACTGGTTCGGCAAAGGCACATCCGTACACAGAAGGATATCGTAGAAGGCTTGGGGGATTTAGACTTTTTCTGCACTCAGGCAACTGTTTCGCGGGACATCAATGAAATGGGTTTGCGCAAGCTTCAAGAAGGCGTCTACATCCTTCCCGAAGACCTCTTGCTCCAACGCTTGGTCGCCGACCTCGTCCAAAACGTCGTCGTCGCCAACAACCTGATTGTCATCAAGACCGCTGCCGGTAGCGCCCAAGGCGTTGCCGCCGCCCTCGAAGCTGCCGGCGAGCCCAAGGTGCTTGGCCTGGTCGCAGGCGATGACACGATCTTGGTCGTGGCCTCTGATGACGAGCAAGCCCAGGTCTTTGAGTCGGCAGTGAACAAACTGCGTTTAAAATAACCTCGCTTTCTGCTACCCCTCCTGACTTGAAAGCGGCTGTCTGCATGGTCGCTTTCTATAAACCTCATTCTGTTAGAGATTATCGATATTGGTTCCGGTGCCAGCCGGTCAATCGGTGCCAACCGGTCAAAAAAATATAAGGAGTAATTGTGCCCAAAGAAAGAGTAGTCCTCGCCTATTCAGGTGGGCTGGATACCTCAGTCATGATCAAATGGCTGATTGAGGAGAAGGGCCTAGAGATTATCGCCCTGGTCGGCGATGTCGGCCAAAAGCGCCAGGACCTGGAGTTTATCCGTAAAAAGGCCTTGGCTATCGGGGCGATGGAGTGCCTGGTCATCGACATGCGCGAAGAGTTCGTTAACCAGTTTTTGACCAAGGCCCTGGCCGCCAACGCGCTTTACGAGAACAAGTATCCGCTGGTCTCGGCGCTCTCGCGCCCGATCATCGTCAAGCATCTGGTCCAGGCGGCCGAGCAGTACAACGCCCAGTACATCGCGCATGGCTGCACCGGCAAGGGCAACGACCAGGTGCGCTTTGAGGTCGGCGCGATCACTTTGAACCCCGAGTTGAAGATCCTCGCGCCGGTGCGCGAGTGGGACCTGCTGACGCGCGAGCAAGAGATGGCCTGGGCCTCGGAGCGCGGCATCCCCGTGCCCACGACCGTGGCCGAGCCGTACTCGATCGACGACAACATCTGGGGCCGCACCATCGAATGCGGCATTCTTGAGGACCCTTGGGCCGAGCCACCGGCCGGCGTTTATCAGCTCACCGAAGACCCGGACAAGGGGCCGGACGAGCCGCAATATGTGGTGTTGGGCTTTCAGAAGGGCGTGCCCGCAAGCCTGGACGGCCAGACCATGAGCTTTAAAGAGATCATCGAGGCCTTGAACGAGATCGGCGGGCGGCATGGCTATGGGCGCATCGATATGATTGAGAACCGCCTGGTCGGCCTGAAGTCGCGTGAGATCTACGAGACCCCCGGGGCGCTGGCGCTGATTGAGGCGCACAAGGCGCTGGAGGACCTGACGTTAGAGCGCGACCTTCTCCACTATAAACTGACGATCGAGCAGGAGTGGGCGACCCAGGTCTACTATGGCCACTGGTACAGCCCCCTCAAGCAGGCGCTCGATGCCTTTTTGCTCTCGACCCAAGAGGCCGTGACCGGCGAGGTGCGCCTGAAGTTCTGGAAGGGCACCTGCCTGGCCGTTGGCCGGCGCTCAGAGCTCTCGCTCTACGACTACGGCCTGGCCACTTACGGCGCCGAGGACAAGTTTGACCGCGAGGCCTCAAAGGGCTTTATCGACATCTTTGGGCTTTCGGTCAAGACCTGGGCCAAGCAGCAGCGCAAGCTGGGCTAGCCGGTCAGGAAAGCCGATTTGGACGAACCAGCGCATAAAGCACTTTGGGGCGGGCGGTTCTTGGACGCTCCGAGTTTGGACGAGCAGGCCTTTGGGGCCTCACTGCCCGTAGACCAGCGCATGTGGAGAGAAGACATCGCGGGCTCCCAGGCACACGCTAGGATGCTAGCAGCAGTCGGGGTCTTGAGCGTGGCTGACGCCGAGGCCATTGTGGCCGGGCTTGAGCAGATTGCGGCGCGCATTGAGGCCGGCGACTTTGTCTTTGACATCGCCGACGAAGACATCCACATGAGCATCGAGCGGGCCTTGATCGAGGCCATCGGCGAGGTGGGCAAGCGCTTGCATACCGGGCGCAGCCGCAACGACCAGGTGGCCACCGACACCCGGCTTTACCTGAAGCGGCGCACGCGGGGCCTGCTGGGGCAGCTAGTCGAGTTGGAGTCGGCCTTTTGCGAGCTGGCTCGGTCATATAGCGATGTTCTGCTGCCGGGTTACACGCATTTGCAAAAGGCGCAGCCGATTTTGTTTGCACACCATATGCTGGCCTACTTTTGGATGTTCACGCGTGATTTTGAGCGCCTGATGAGTGCTTGGCAGGCGGCCAACCGCTCGCCTTTGGGGGCGGCCGCCTTGGCCGGCACGGGCTATCCGCTGGACCGCCTGGCCACGGCCCGCGACCTTGGTTTTACCGATGCCGAGGGCGAGCCGCAGGCTATTTTGAACTCGCTGGACGCTGTCAGCGACCGCGACTACCTGCTAGACGCCCTGTTTGCTTGTTCGACGGCCATGATGCACCTCTCGCGGCTGGCCGAAGAACTGGTTATCTGGTCGACCAGCGAGTTTGGCTTTATTACGCTGAGCGACCAGTTTGCCACGGGGTCGTCGATTATGCCACAGAAGAAGAACCCCGACTTTGCCGAGCTTGTGCGCGCCAAGACCGGCCGCGTCTATGGCGACCTGGTGGGCCTGCTGACCGTGCTCAAGGCCCTGCCGCTGGCCTACAACAAGGATCTGCAAGAAGATAAAGAAGGCGTCTTTGACGCCTTGGACACCCTGGAGGCCAGCCTGGCGATCGTCTGCGGGATGCTCTTGAGCCTGCGCGTCAACGCCCAGCGCATGCAGGCCGACGCCACGACCGGGTTTTTGAATGCCACCGACCTGGCCGATTACCTGACCGTCAAGGGCATGCCCTTTAGAGAGGCGCACCGGGTAGTGGGCGAGCTGGTCTTGCTGGCCGAGCAGCGCGGGGTCGAGCTGGGCGACCTGGCATTGGACGAGCTGCGTGCGGCTTCTGGGCTTTTTGCCGAGGACGTTTATGTGGCTTTGGACGTGGCCACCGTGGTCGCCCAACGGGCGACGCTGGGGGGTACGGCACCCGAGCGGGTGGCCGAACAGCTGGGGCAGGCCGAGCAGGTGCTGGCGGCGCAGAAGATGCAG
>WRFC01000106.1 GCA_009779015.1 Coriobacteriia bacterium
AACCTCTTGTTGGCTTTTCACACAGAAAACCCCGATCAGCCCGGCATCAAAAAAGCTGCGCTGATCCAGCGCTTTGGCAAATATGTCGATCAGGGTGCTTTTGATGCTCTGGTGCGAGAAGCTGAGAAGGCCGGGCTACTGCAGATTGAGGACGGGGTCATAAGTCATCCCAAAGCCGGTGCCGGACTGAGGAAAGCCGATGAAAAGGCGGCCTCGGTGATCCTTGGTATGCTAAAGGATGGATCGGCTACACCCCCGTTACTGCCGGATCTGTTGAGACAGTCCAGACTAGATTCTGGTGTAGCACTGCGGGCTTTGTCGCTGTTAGAAAAACAGGGGCTGATCTATCGAATAAACAAAGAGCTCTATTACGAAAAATCCGCTTTTGAGCAGCTCAAGTCTAAAGCGCGCGCCTATTTTCAAGAAAACGCCCGAGCTCAGGCCTCTGAGTTGAAAGAAGCCCTCGGATTGAGCCGCAAATTTGCCATACCGCTGTTTGAGCATTGGGACAGTAACGGCTTTACCAAGCGGGATGGAGACTTCAGGGTGATTGGGAGCAGGGATTGACAGGGTTTGACCAACACCGCAACGTTTCAATTGCCGTTTCTTGCTCAGTTACGGTGACTGAAGCTTTATAATTACGCGATGTTATGAGACATGGAGATGGATGGCGCCCTGGTGGGGCCCGCGGCCTTCAAAGCCGTTGCGAGGCGTGAAGAACGTCTTGGGTGTGTTCGATTCGCACGCATCTCCGCCACGTCGCAACCAACTTAGTTCAGCTCCACTTCAGATTCACTTCATCTCCACTTCAGGTCCTCCCAAAAATCAAAAAGCTGTTGTTGAAAAAACAAATATTTGTGCAATAATATGTTTGCGCTTTTGAATCAACATTCCGGCGCAAGGGGATACGTAGGCAGATGCAAAAACATCTGCCTACGTTCTTTTTTGGGGGCGGCGAATCGCCACCGGCCGGGCGGTTCGTCTATACTCAGCATAAATAAAGAAGACCAAGCCTGCCCGCTCTGAGGCAAGACGATTGGAGTTGGACTATGCCAGCTGTAGCTTACGGCTCGCTGCCGCGCCTGCGCTTTCTGGGGACCGGGGCGTCGGTCGGGGTGCCCTCGTTTTTCTGCGACTGCCCGGCCTGCCAAGAGGCGCTGGCCGACCCAGGCTTCAGCCGGGGCGCCTCAAGCCTCTTGATCCAGAGCGCCGACCCGGCGGCCGAGGATGGCGCCTGCTTTAACACGCTGATCGACACCGCCCAAGAACTGCGGCTGCAGCTTTTGGGCGCTCAGGTGCGGACGCTGGACGCCCTGGTTTTTACCCATGAGCACAACGACCACGTCAGCGGCTTAGGGGTCTTAGAGTACTACCTGCGCCTGCAACGCGCCAAGCCCCTGCCGGTCTATGCCAGCGCCATCGTGATCGCCTACCTAGAGACGCACTTTGACTTTATGATCGAGCTCTTGGACCTGCATGAGATAAAGCCCTTTGCCGGGTTCAGCCTCGGCGGCCTGAGCTACCTGCCCCTTGCGGCCACGCATAACAAAGGCTGCCTGGGCTATCTGATCAGTGTGCCCGGGGACGCGGCGTCTGACCCGGCAGCCCCAGCCGCCGCCGACCCGGCCGCCGCACCGACCGCCGCCCCGGCCGCCCAACGGCGCTGCGCCTACTTTCCCGACTCCAGCCGCCTCTCACCGCCCGTCCAAGACCTCGTCCGTGGCTCGGACATCATCATCTTCGACTCTACCTTCAATGGCGACAACTGGATGCCCGACGTCCACATGGACATCGACAGCACGATGCGCTACCTCTGCGAATTAGATTGCCGCCAAGGCTACCTGACGCACCTGGCGATGTCTTATGACACGCCCATCACTGCAGCCGAGCTCCAGCGCCGGCTGGCCGGCTTTGATCCCCGCCTAAAGATGGCCACAGATGGCCTCGTGGTCGATCTTTAGCCTGCCCAGGCCCTCTTTTGGCCGCCCGGCTGCCCGAATGTGGCAAAAAAGGCAAGCCGTTCGGTCGCAGCCAAGCTGCCATAGCCGCCAACCGGCCTCATACTTTTCGCCATAGCCTGGCCCCTTGATCAGACAAACAGTTTTATTGTCCTAAATAATGCTCGCTGCCGATAGTTTTCCCTCCCCTGCCCCTCTATACTCAACCTGATCCCTCGAACCGACCCAGAAAGCAAACTGCAGGCCTCATTTACCGAGGAGAAAAACATGACGAACGCACCTGATATCCACGCCCCCGGTGTCGAAGTCAAGAAATCATGCTGCTACTTCTGCCATCAGAACTGTGGCGTCTTGGCCTACGTCAAAGACGGGGAGGTGCTGGAGATCGAAGGCGACCCGGCGCATCCCGTCAGCCAGGGCGGGCTCTGCTGCCGCGGCAACATTGCCCTTAAACACCTGAAGCACCCCGATCGCATCAATTACCCACTCAAGCGCAGCGGCCAACGGGGCGCCAATCAATGGGAGCAGATCACCTGGGACCAGGCCATCCAAGAGATCGCCGAGAAGTTAAACGCCATCAAGGCCGAGAGCGGTGCCGAGGCGGTGGCCACGGCTGGCGGCACGCTGCGCACCGATGACTGGGCGCGCCGCCGCTTTATGAACCTCTTTGGCAGTCCCAATGGCTTTCACAATGCCCTGCTCTGCTGGATCCCGACCTTTATGGTCGAGACCGCAATCAGCGGCTGGAGCCCCTTTGAGACCGACCTGGGCACGGCCCGCGTGGTCGTGCTTTGGGGCTACAACCCAGGGGCTTCGGGAATGCCCAGCATGCGCGGCTACACGGACCTCAAAAAAGCCGGCCTGAAGATCGTCGTCGTCGACCCGCGCTATTCTGAGACGGCCGCCCATGCCGACCTTTGGCTGCCCCTGCGCCCCGGATCAGACACCGCCCTGGCCCTGGCCATGCTCCAGACGATCTTGGCCGAGCAGCTCTATGACTTCGACTTCGTCGCCAACTGGTGCGTCGGGTTTGACGAGCTGCAAGAGCACATGCAGCAATACACGCCGGAATGGGCGGCGCCTCTGACCTGGCTCGATCCCGAGCAGATCCGCGCGGCCGCCCGCCTCTACGCCAACAACAAGCCGGGCTGCATCCAATGGGGCTGCTCGGCCGACCAGCTGGGCAGCACGGCCGGTGCCGGCATGCACGCCCGCGCCATCATGCGCGCGGTCACGGGCAACCTCGATTGCCCGGGCGGCGACCTCATGCCCGGGCCGTCGCAGAGCTATATCACCGACGAAGAACTAGAGGCCAACGACTGGCTGCCCGAAGAACAGAAGGCCAAGCAGATCGGCTCGGACAAGTTCAAGCTGACCTCGTGGCCGGGCTACCAAAAAATCGCCGACACAGCCAAGGCCACCTGGGGCAAGGCGCCGACGGCCGAGTGGATGTGCGAGGCCCATGGCCCCAGCGTTTTCAAGGCCATCCTCACGGGCCGGCCTTACCCGGTGCGCGCCCTCATCGTCAGCGCCACCAACCCCGTAAACTCTTACGGCGACGCGCCGATGGTGCTCAAGGCCCTCCAGCAGGTCGAGTTCCTCGTCACCTGCGAGTACTGGATGACCCCGGCCGCGCTCTACAGCGATTACATCTTGCCCATCGCCGGGGCCTTGGAGCGGCCGACCATCCACAACAACTACGGCGTCACCGACTCGCTGATCGCCAGCCAGCGCGCCATCCAACCGCTCTTCGAGCGCCGCACCGACTTTGACTTCTGGCACGCCCTGGCCCTGGCCACAGGCCAGCCCGCCGAGATGTGGCCATGGGAGACCGTCGAGGATGCATATTACTATGTCACTTATCCCCTTAATGAATATGGCTGTGTGCACGGCAGCTATGACGAGTTCGTCGAGCTCTACCACTACTACTACCCGGACCTCGAGTATTACAAATATGGGGAGAAGGGCTTTGCCACGCCCTCGCGCCGGGTCGAGCTGAAGAGCTCGATCTTGGAGGAGCTGGGCTACCCGGCGCTGCCCACCTGGACGGGGTTTGCCGAGAGCGCCGAGTCTGACCCCGGGCTGGCCGAGCAGTACCCGCTGGTCCTGACTACCGGCGGCGGTTTTATGCCCTACCACCATTCCGAGCAGTTCAATATCGCCTCGGTGCGTTTTTTGCGGGCCGACCCGTACTTTACGATCAACCCGCTGGCGGCCAAAAAGCTGCGTATCAAGGATGGCGACTGGTGCTACATCGAGACCTGTCGCGGCCGCATTCGGCAGCGTGCCAACGTCGAGCCCAGTGTTGACGCGCGGGTCATCTACGCCCAGCGGGGCTGGTGGTACCCCGAGCGGGGCAGCGG
>WRFC01000107.1 GCA_009779015.1 Coriobacteriia bacterium
CACCCGCCGCCGGGCCCGGCGCGCCCGCTGATGCTGCCGCACCTGCGCCCGCTGACCCGTCTGAGAAAGAAGAAGGAGGCAACTGATGGCACAACGTACAGTCATCCCCTTTGGCCCCCATCATCCGGTCCTGCCCGAGCCTATCCACCTCGACCTGATCGTCGAGGATGAGACCGTCGTCGAGGCCATCCCCCAGATCGGCTTTGTCCATCGGGGCCTCGAGCAGCTGGTCAAAAAGCACGATTACTCGACTTACGTCTCGGTCACCGAGCGGATCTGCGGCATCTGCTCGTTTGGGCATAGCCTCGGCTACTCCGAGACCGTCGAGGTCTTGATGGGCGTCGAGGTGCCCAGGCGCGCCGAGTTCTTGCGCGCTATCCACTTTGAGATGTCGCGCCTGCATAGCCACCTGCTTTGGATGGGGCTGCTGGCCGACGCCTTTGGCTTTGAGAACCTCTTTATGCAATGCTGGAAGCTGCGCGAGCAGATCCTCGACATCTTTGAGTCTACGACCGGTGGCCGCATCATCCTCAGCTATTGCAATGTCGGCGGCGTTTACCACGACATCGAGAACTCAGAGCTGGCTGGCATCGTCAGCATTTTGATGGGCATGAGAAGCGAGTACAAAAAGCTCGCCAAGGCCTTCTTAAACGACTACTCGGTCAAGAACCGGCTGGTCGGGGTCGGCTATCTGAGCAAGCAAGACGCCATCGACCTCTGCCTGGTCGGCCCCTTTGCCCGCGCCTCGGGCATCGATGAGGACGTCCGCCGCTTTGGGCATGGCGCCTATGACGCCTTAGCCGAGTTCGTGCCCACGACCAGTGACGAGGGCGATGGCTATGGGCGCTGCAAGGTGCGGGCAGACGAAGTCCTCCAGTCCATCGACATCATCGCCGAGCTGGTCAGCAAGATCCCCGACGGCGAGGTCATGACGAAGGTCAGAGGCAATCCGGCGGCCGGCAGCGTGGCTGTCTCGCGCCTCGAGCAGCCGCGGGGCGAATGTTTTTATTACGCCAAGGGCAACGGCACCAAGTTCTTGGACCGCTTTCGCATTCGCACCCCGACGTCGCAAAACATCGGGGGCATGACAAAGATCATGCAAGGCTGCGAACTGGCCGATGTGCCCTTGAATGTCTTGACCATCGATCCGTGCATCAGCTGTTCAGAACGCTGATCAGAGAGGAGCCAACCGTTGGGAAGTTTTGTTTTAGGTGGGGTGTCGTTTGCCAACCTCTTTAAAAAGCCGGCCACCAAGATGTACCCAAAGGTCCAGCCGGCCTATACGCCAATGACCAAAGGCCACATCGTCAACGACATCGAGGCCTGCACCCTCTGTGGGGTCTGCGCCAAGAAATGCCCCAGCGACGCCATCGTCGTGGACAAGCCCGGGCGGGCCTGGTCGATCGACCCCTTTGCTTGCATCCAATGTAATAATTGCGTGCGGGCATGCCCCCAACACTGCATGACCATGGCGATCCAGTATACTTCTCCTAGCACGACAAAAGAGGTTTTGACCCTGATCAAGCCCGAAAAAGAAGAAGTTGTAGCCTCTGGCGCAGTCGTTGAACCCGCAGTCGCCCAGTCTTAAAGCAGCGCATGGGCGCCGGGCCTTTAGGCAACGATTCAGCGCTGCCTAAAGGCCGCGCCCCAGCTGCTGGCTGTTTACCATGGCCAGCCATTGGAAAGGAGACCGGTAGGATGAAGCAGTATGAGCTGATACATGATTTCTTTAACATGTGTGGCGGTGATGTCCCGGCCAAGACCGACATCTCAACGATCGAGACAGACGACATCGAAGCCTGGCTGGGCGAGCGCATCGACATGAAGGCCGCATCGGTCGAGCGCCAAGAAATGAAAAGCGGGGCGATCGTCTACACGATAGATCTGGCCGGTATGCGGGAGCGCTTTATCTTCTCGGCCTGCTGAGCTTTCTTTCGCTCAAAAAAGGGCGGGGCGAGCAACCCTATTTAACTAGTTTTTGGTTGGAGCTGCTGAGGCCGGCCTTGGCCTCGAGCAGGTGTTTGACGAGGTCGACGGCGTCTGCGGCGTCATCGCCATAGCCGTCAGCACCGATCGCATTGCAAAAGAGCCGGGTCACGGGCGCGCCCCCGATGATGATTTTGACTTGGTTGCGCAGGCCGGCGGCCTTGAGTTTTTTGATCACCGATTCTTGATGCAGCATGGTCGTGGTGAGCAATGACGAGAGGGCCACGATATCGGGCTCATAGTCGCGCACGGCTTGGATGATCTGCTCGTCTTTGACGTCGGAGCCGAGGTCGATGACCTCGCAGCCGACCCCTTCGAGCATCAGTTTGACGAGGTTCTTGCCGATATCATGAAGGTCGCCTTCGACTGTCGCGATCAGCACCTTGGCCCTGATCTGGACGTCTTCGTTGGCCAGCTTTTCTCTGATCAGGTTGAGCCCGTGGTTCATGGCGATCGAGGACTGCAGCAGCTCGGTGATAAAGACCTGGCTCGAGCGAAAACGGTTGCTCAGCTCATTGATGCCGGCCAGCAGGCCGTCGTTTAATATCTGCTGCGCCGAGAAGCCTTGGTCCAAGGCAAGCTCGATCAGAGAGACGACATCACTGACGTTTCCGGTCTGCAGAGCCTCTGCAATTTCTTCTAAGATAGCGGCCTCACCCTTCTTGGCACTCAGAACCTGTTAGTGATTATACGATACGCAGGAAAAATGATAGTGTTCGAATGCTACTCTCTGTGATTTGGGTTTGTCAATCAAAAACAGCTCAAGGGGGTAGAACCATTGACTTAAACGCCGGACGTTGAAAACGGTTGGCTGGCATTGTTAGTCGATCAGCATTTTGAAATCTCATAGCTAACGTATAGTGCTATACTCAGTTTTTTCGTTGTGCGGTTTTAGGGAGGAAAAAAATCAATGTCATATGTAAATGAGGTCTTTTCGTCTGTGCAGGCACGCAGCGCAGGCGAGCCGGAGTTCCATCAAGCTGTTTTTGAGGTCTTGAATTCGTTGGAGCCGGTCCTGGCCAAGCATCCGGAATACCAGAAGATGGGTATCTTGGAGCGTTTGACCGAGCCGGAGCGCCAGGTCATCTTCAGGGTCCCCTGGATCGACGACCATGGCGATGTCCATGTCAACCGCGGTTTTCGTGTGCAGTTCAACTCGGCCATCGGCCCGTATAAAGGCGGGCTGCGTTTTCATCCTTCAGTCAACCTGAGCATCATCAAGTTCTTGGGCTTTGAGCAGATCTTCAAGAACTCTTTGACCAGCCTGCCGATCGGCGGCGGCAAGGGCGGTGCCGACTTTGACCCCAAGGGCAAGTCGGAACGCGAGGTCATGACCTTTTGCCAGAGCTTTATGACCGAGCTGTTCAGGCATATCGGTGCTGACACCGACGTGCCGGCCGGCGATATCGGTGTCGGCGGGCGTGAGGTCGGCTACATGTACGGCCAGTACAAGCGGCTGAAGAACGTCTATGAAGGCGTGCTGACCGGCAAAGGGCTGACTTTTGGCGGCTCGCTGGCGCGTACCGAGGCCACGGGTTACGGCCTCGTCTACTTTACGCGCGAGATGCTGACCGACCTGGGCAAGTCGTTCGATGGCGCGACGGTGACGGTCTCGGGGTCCGGGAACGTGGCTATCTATGCAGCTGAGCGCGCCCAAAGCCTGGGTGCCAAGGTCGTTACGATGAGCGATTCTTCGGGCTGGGTCTACGACCCGGAGGGCATTGACCTGAAGGCCGTGAAAAAGATCAAAGAGGTCGACCGCGGCCGTATCTCAGAATATCTGAACTCTCGCCCCAAGGCCGAATACCACACCAGCGGCTCGGTCTGGCAGGTGCCCTGCGAGGTCGCGCTGCCCTGCGCGACCCAAAACGAGCTGCAGCTCGAAGACGCCATCAAACTGGTCGACAACAAATGTTGGATCGTCGCCGAAGGCGCAAACATGCCCTCAACGCTCGAGGCTGTCGAGTACCTGCAGCAAAACGGCGTTTACTTTGGCCCCAGCAAGGCCGCCAATGCCGGCGGCGTGGCCGTCTCGGCTTTGGAGATGTCGCAGAACAGCGCCCGCTTGAGCTGGAGCTTTGACGAGGTCGATAAAAAGCTCGAAGATATCATGGTCAATATCCATAAGCAGTCCGCCCAACTGGCCGAAGAGTACAGCCAGCGCCAGAACCTCGTGGCCGGTGCCAACATGGCCGGGTTCATGAAGGTGGCGACAGCCATGATGGCGCAAGGCGTCGTCTGATCGA
>WRFC01000108.1 GCA_009779015.1 Coriobacteriia bacterium
CAAAAAACAAGGCACCCGGCCTGAATGGCTAAAACTCGCGCTGCAAACCGTTGAGTAACCCGCAAGAAGGCTTTTCAGACTGCGTGCTCTTTGATGTAGTCCAACAAGGCCTGGCGCGAGTGGATATCTGTCTTGGCGTAGATGCGCTTGATGTGCGTGTGCACCGTGCTCTGCGAGACATGCAGCTCTTCGGCCACGCGTCGCTGCGTAAAGCCGAGGGCGTAGAGCGAGAGCACCTCGATCTCGCGCTCTGAGAGCAAGAACTGCTTGCCCACGTCTTTGGCGCTTTGCACCATCGAGGTCTTGCGGATATCGTCCATGCTGTTGTGCTCATCCAAGCCCATGATCGTTGTAAAGGCCGACTTGCGTGCCGTGAACCTTTCGATCACGTTCTTTGCCTCAGAGCGGGCGATGCCGATGTATTGCATATAGATGATCTGCGCCGACAGCAAGAGGGCGACCCCGATCAAGACGCTGACCAGCAGGGTGTTGCCGCTGATGAAGGCAAAGCCATAGAGCGCGACGCGGGCAAAGGCGCGAAAGCTGATCCAGGCCATAAAAGTAAAGATCGCATAGTAGTAAGGGTCTTTAAAGCCCAGGCTGCTAAAGGCGATGATCGTGTACCAGGCAAACCCCAGCATCATGGCGTTCATTGTGGTTGTAAAGACCGCGCCGATCTGGAGGTCGGCCGGAAAAGCAGCATACGAGAAAAGCGCCAGGCTGGCCAGCAGCTGCAGGGTGATCCAGATGCCCAGGCTCATGATGCGGTGGTGGCCCTTGACGGCCATGACGATGAACAAAACGCAGAGCGCCACCGTCAAAAGAACGTAGCCGATGCGCGTCTGCGCTGTAAAGGCGATAGCCATGCCGTTTGGGTAACCGCGCAAAAAGCCGATGACGATCGAGGTCAGCCCGATGCCGGTGGCCGAAAAGAACAAGAACTGCTTTTTGGACATCAAGGCCCGCGCAAATTCAAAATAGTTGCTCGGCGGGCTCTCTTTCTGGCCTGCGGGCGCTCGGCTGGCCAGATCGGGTTTGCGCAAAAACAGCAGCTGAGAGACCATCAGCACGGCCGCGATCAGGTAAGCCAGCGAGTCCGGCAAAAACACATAGAGGCTGATCACGACCTCGCTCAGCGCCAGGGCCGTAAAGACGGCAAAGATCGAGTTCAGCGGGCTCATGCCTTTCAGGCGGCGCAACCAGTAGAACATGGCCAGTCGGCCAAAGAGTGCGAGGCTGATACCCAGGGCCAGGTTGGCCGTCTGGTCCTCGATGCCCAGATAGGCAAGCACGGCGCTGACGGCCAGCAATGCCCCGGCGATCAAGACCGAGGCGATGGCCAGCACGTGCACAAAACTGCGGCCCAGCTGGCGGTCTTTGCTGAACAGGATCGGCAGCGCCAGCGCGGTCAGCAAGAGCGAGGCCAAGATGATCTTCTCCGAAAAGATGCCGGCGTCGGTCTCGATGTAGCTGCCGTAATTGATGGCGACGATGCCCGCCCGCGAAAAGGCCAGCCCCAGCACAAACGGCCAAAGTCCGAGAAATCCCCTGATTTGGTTGTTTAGTCTGTCATCCGTATTATTTTGGTCAACCGCATTTTTCATTGGCTTGATCAAAACAACCTCTTAATCAACCTCATAACCCCAGCCAGCGGTGTCTTGCAAAACGCAGGCAATCAGCGGCAGCTAACAGCAGCATCTGGCGGGCAAACGACTTTTACCTATTCTCTCATTCTGCATGATTGAAAATCGCCGACTGTCCCCAAAAAAAGGGGATCGTAACCTGAACGCAAAGGGGGGTACCGTAACCTTTGTGTACTGGCCAAAGCCTGGGGAGAAGGTCCGGGGCCTCGCACACGGTCATAAAAAATTCAGCTAAATGGATGAATCGCGACCGACGTGGAGGTGTCGGTCGCGATTCTGAATAAAAGACCCAGGCCACATCAGGGGGGGCCAGCATATTGTGGCTATGGCCTAGATCAACGAATGGTCGCTTCTTAGGAGGCCCTTTGAAGCGCTGCCTTGAGAGCATCTGTTCCAAATGCATCCCAAATGGCATGAGTCAAGTATTGTGATCGCAGAAAGCAGCGCGTCCCCAGATTCAAGGGATATTTTCAGAAATCATCCAAATCACCTGAAAAAGGGTACTTCAGAGACGGTCTGTGGCCGTAGTCTGTGCCTTGTGGTGCCACTCCCGGTGTCAACGGATCCCGCTTCAATCCACAACATGTCATAAAGACGCCCACACCTTGGAGCGGGATCCGATGGCAAGGGGGCAACCTCCGCCGGCCGTAAACCCCGTAAGCCCCGCGCCCCGCCTGCCACCGGCATCTGAGAACATCCGCAGAAGAAAATGATAATATATGTATGTATGGCCATTTGGCATGTGATTTTACGCACATCCAAATCGGGTGGGCTGGGTCTTACCGTTTCGGCCATCAGCACGTAATAATACGTAATTAGCGACTTAGACATTGAAATGCCTAAAAAACCGATAACAGGAGGTACATCATGGGCAAGTTCACATCGTTTCTTATCGGTGGGGCCGTGGGTGGCATCCTTGGCCTGCTCTTTGCACCGCGTTCGGGCGCCGAGACCCGCGCAATTGTGGCCGACAAGGCCGATGAATACTGGGGCAAGGGGCAAGACTTCTATCAACAGGGCGTGAACCGCATCCAAGACGGGTATGCCAAGGTCCAGCCCGAGATCACCAAGCGCGGCGACGAGCTGCGCGATAAGATCGACAGCGCCCGCACGATCATCGCCGATCAAGTGGCCAAGAATGCCCGGGCCGCCCGCGACGCCATCAACGACAAGATCCCCGTAGCGGCCGAAAAGGCCTCGCAAGTCGTCGATGCCGCACGTTCGCAGATCGATAACGCGGCAACCGCCCTCAAAGACCGGGCCGCCGAGTTCTCAGAGTCGCGTGCGGCGCAAGAGCCCGCCATCGCCCCGGCGCCCGAGCCCGGCTCTGCCGTTGTCGCCGTCGAGCAGGCGGTGCAAACCGATCTACCGACAGACAGCCAGGTCGCAGAGGCCGAATAGCCCGTGCCGGCTGCCTGCCACTGCGTCACCCGGCCCTGACCAGAAAAGAAAGCCCGTCGTATGCGCAGTACTCAAGAACTCAGAGGCATCCGCGTCAGGGGCGGAAAACGTTGGGTCCACCGCATCGGAAAAGTCCGTCACGCCGTCTTTTATCCAGATGGTCAGACCTTGGCCGGCTACCTGGTCAAGCGGATGGACTTTCTTCTGATGTTCAAGCGCAAGGACCGCTTCTTTGCCGCTGACAGCTTTCAAATCCAAGACGGCCGCATCATCGTCGACTCGACAAAAGACAGCTGGGACAAAGCGGCCTGCAAGCGCCTCGGCCTCGACTGGGATCAGTCCATCCTCCTCGAAGGCCTGATCGTCTTCAGCTCGGCGGGCAACAAACTTGGCCGCGTCGAAGGCATTGTCTATGACGAGCAGACCCGGGTCGCCCAAGAGTTCTTGCTCTCGACCGGGGTCGCCACCAAGACCCTGCTCGGCTTCTCGCGGGTGCCGCTGTCGGCCGTCCGTCGGCGCAATGCCGACAGCATCATCGTCGAAGAGGGTTTTCGGCTCCCCGAGGCCCAAGGCGGCCTGGCTGGCAAAGCCGGCGAGCGGGCGGCCGTGATCAGCAACACCGTCAGCACTACAGCCCATAATGTCGGGGAGAAGGCCGGGCGCACCGTTAACAAGTTGGCCTTTCAGACTGGCAAGCAGATTGGCCGGATGAAGCAGCGATCGGCCGAGTCTGCCCGTGAGGTCGCCGCCGAGGCCAAGAAGTCTGGCCGCAAGCCCAACCAGGGCGTCGTCAATAGCGGGGTCAAGGCCGTGGGACGCCAGCTCGGTCGCAGCCGGGGCATGTTCAAATCTTTTGGCGACGAGTACCGCAAGGCCGCTGGCAACAGTGCTAAAAAGACCAAGGGCGACAGCAAGCCGGGTGCCAAAAAGACAGCTGGCACCAAGGCTGCGGGGACCAAGGCCGTGAGCAGTGGGGCCGCGAGCAGCAAAGCCGTGAGCAGCGGGGCCGCGAGCAGCGGGGCTAAAAAGGCTGGGACCCCCGGCAAGCCGGCAAGAGCCAAGGCGGTAGGCGCCAAGTCGGTAGGCACCAAGCCTGCGGTAAAAACCAAGTCGGCAACCGCCAAGCCTGCGGCAACCGCCAAGCCGACGGCA
>WRFC01000109.1 GCA_009779015.1 Coriobacteriia bacterium
CAAATCGCGAAAAGGTTTTCGCCTATAGTTGTTATTGGCTGATGCGATTCAAGCCTGTGCAATTAATCGGCGACGTTGATCAGAGACAATACTTTGTGAACGAACTGTTTGCCGCACACTTCCTGGTGTCTGAGTTCTTAAGAGAAGATGATAGGCTTCGCCAGAATACTGAGTTTGTAAAAAGACTCATGCGCGAATTACTCTATAACTTTAAGTACAGGAAATACACCCAACAGTCCATCGAATTAATGCTAGTTGCACTAAGCCGTAATGCAAGCTCTTCTGAGCCAGACATGCTGCCTCCCCACGACCCACACGTGCCTTCAACTGATTGACAGCAGCCCTGGGCTTTCTTATAATTTTAGGGTTCGTTTTCGAAGCCCCGTGAAACTTTGGAAATCTTGAACACCGAGGCTGCCAGCTAGAACAAGGCATTGCTAAAGGGTCCTGTGTCCAGACAGGCCAAAGCAAGATCAGGTTCGGACGCCTCTTCTAAAACATATGGAGGTTTTTTCGTGAGCACCTATTACGCCAAAAAAGGCGAGGTCGAGCGCGAGTGGGTCCTGATTGACGCAGAAGGCCAGGTTCTTGGGCGCGTGGCGTCGTTGGCCGCCCAGATACTCAAAGGCAAGCTCAAGCCGCAGTACACGCCGCATGTCGATACGGGCGATTTTGTCGTCATCGTAAATGCCGATAAGATCAAGGTCACCGGCGCCAAGGCGGCGGACAAGGTCTATTACCGGCACAGCGGCTATCCGGGCGGCCTCAAGTCCGAGACGTTTGCGACTGCCCTGGCCAAGCACCCCGAGCGCGTGATCGAACACGCCGTGCGCGGCATGCTGCCCAAAAACACCCTCGGCCGCGCGATGGGCAAAAAGCTGAAAGTCTACGCCTGCCCCGCGCATCCGCATCAGGCACAGCAACCGCGCGAGATCAAGCTGGAGGCATAAGACATGGCTGATAACAACAATGATGCCATTTATAGTGGCACCGGGCGCCGCAAGAACGCCGTCATGCGTGTGCGCATCAAGCCGGGTACCGGCAAGGTTACGGTCAATGGCCGCGACGGCCTGGAGTATTTTGGCCGCGACGCGCTTCTCAATTATGCGCTGACCCCCTTCAAAGTCACCGACACGGTCGATTATTTTGACGTCATCGCCACCGCCAACGGCGGCGGTGTCTCGGGGCAGGCCGGCGCGCTGCGTCACGGCATCTCGCGGGCGCTGCTTGAGGCCGGCGACTACCGCGCCGATCTGAAGAAGGCCGGGTTCTTGACCCGCGACTCGCGCATGGTCGAGCGCAAGAAGTACGGTCTCAAAAAAGCGCGCAAGCGGCCGCAGTTCTCCAAGCGCTGATCTGGCGTCTGGCGCAAGCTGCACGTTTGCAAGCGGGAGGCGATTTCAAGCAAATGCGACGAGGCTCATCTCTGGATGGGCCTCGTTTGTAACGGGGAGAAGCGCGGCGCCCCGCACGCGGGCCACATTAATGCTGGGCGGCCTGGCCGAGGATCGAGGAGGACAGATGACCGAATTCTTTGGGACCGACGGGGTGCGCGGCCTGGTGGGAGATGACCTGACGGTCGAGATGGCTTATGTGCTCGGCCGCGCCGCGGTCTTGGCCTTGGGCCCCAACATCCTGATCGGCCGCGACACGCGAGCCAGCGGGCCGCTGCTAGAAGACGCCCTGGCGCGCGGCATCGCCGACGCCGGCGGAACCGCCAGCTGCGCCGGGGTCGTCCCCACACCGGCGGTCGCCATGCTGACGCGCGAATACCGGCTCGATGGCGGCGTGGTGGTCTCGGCCTCGCACAACCCGCCCGAGTACAACGGCATCAAGTTCTTTGACGCCCAGGGCTTCAAGCTCACGCCCGCCGCCCAAGACACCTTGGAGGCGGCCTTGGTTGCCCATGCGCAAGGGTCTTCTAACTATATTGATGCTGCGGGCCAGGCTGTCGCAGGCGCCAGCCCAAAGGGTCAGAAGCGCGAGCTTGCCCAGGCCGCCGACGACTACTGCGACCTGGTCTGCCAGCAGGCCGAGGGCGAGGGGGTCGGCCTTGCGGGCATCAAGGTAGCGCTGGACTGCGGCCATGGTGCTGCGGCCGAGACCAGCCCCCAGGTGTTGCGGCGACTGGGCGCCCAGGTGGCGGCGATCAACACCGACTACGACGGGCAAGACATCAATGTCGGCTGCGGGTCAACTAACCTGGGGCCGCTGAAGCAGCTCGTGCTAGACACGCAGGCCGACGTCGGTTTTGCGCATGACGGCGATGCCGACCGCGTTTTGGCGGTCGATGCCCAGGGCAACGAGGTGGACGGCGATTTTATCGAGCTGATCTGCGCGCTTGACCTAAAGCGTCGGGGGCGGCTGGCCAAAGACACGATGGTCATCACCGTGATGGCCAACCTGGGGCTGGTCAAGGCGGCCGAAGAGCAGCAGATCGGGCTGGTGCAGACAGCAGTCGGCGATAGCAGCGTCTTGGCCGCCATGCGCGAGGGCGGCTATGTCTTAGGCGGCGAGCCTTCAGGCCACACGATTTTTCTGGAGAAGAACAGCACGGGCGACGGCCTGGTCACCGCCGTGCAGCTGCTGGCGGCCATGGTTCGGGCGGGTGCCCCGCTGGCCGAGCTGGCCAAGGTCATGCGCAAGTACCCGCAGGTCCTGCTAAATGTGCCGGTGCGCGACAAGCATGCCGTCGAAGGCCACCCGCAGCTGCTTGAGGCGCTGCATGAGGCCGAGGGCGGGCTGGCCGGCAATGGGCGTATATTGCTGCGGCCATCGGGCACCGAGGCGCTCTTTCGCGTCATGGTCGAGGCGGCCAGCGACGAGCTGGCCAACGCAACCGCTGAGAAGCTGGCCGCTGTCGTGCGCGACATCGGGGGCAGCGCGTAATACCCGCCGTGCTATCTGGCACTCACGCTTAAGTGCCGCAAATCGTCTGATACCCCTGTGGCGTCTGATCGGAAGGCAGAGAGTGCCCTTCGGGGTCTGCAAAAGGCCGGCTGAGGACGTCGAGCAAAGTATGAAAAAGCGTCAAGTCGCCATTTTCGGCTGAGCTCAGGGCTTCTTCTACCCAATTATTGCGTGGGATAACCGCCGGGTTATGCCGCCTCATTGTGCTGCTGACTTCGACTGGGTCTTTGTGCTGCCGGCTCAGACGGTTTTGCCACTTCTCTTGCCAAAGAGCAAATCGGGGTACGCCCAGCAACGCTGCAGGCGCTTTATCCGCAGAGGAGGCTGCCAGCGTTTGCCCAGCACCAGAGAGAGCGCACGAACAGAGTGCGCGGAATGTCTTTGTATAATCCAGGCGGTCCTCTTTCATCAACTCCAGCAGTTCGACGATCAGGACAGCGTCCGTATCCTCTTTTTTATCCAAGAGCCCCAGTTTCAGGCGCATGCCTGCCAGCCAATTCTCGTCGTAGGCCTGCCAATATGCGGCGATCTCAGCTTTCGCCAGATCCACGGCTTGGTCTTGGTCATCACTGAATAATGGCAGCAAGTCCTCGGCCAAGCGCGAGAGGTTCCAGGCGCCGATCGCCGGTTGGTTCTGATAGGCATAACGCCCGTACGTATCAATCGAGCTGAATACGGTCTGGGGGTTGTAAGCATCCATAAAAGCGCATGGACCAAAATCCAGGGTCTCACCCGAGATGGCCATGTTGTCGGTATTCATGACGCCGTGGATAAAGCCCACGAGCTGCCATTTGGCAATGGTCTCGGCCTGGAGGCGGCAGACCTCCCGAAAAAGCCTCAGGTACATCTGAGGGTCTTTTGCCGGGTGTTGCGCCGGGTCTGGCGCTAGCATCTCATTCGGGTTCTCTGAGCCCACCCCAGCCCCTTCCTCCAGCCATGGAAAATGTCGCCAGATGCTGTAATCGCAGAGTCTTCTCACCAGTTCTGGCGTCCCGAATCTCGCCGCATAGTCAAATGTCCCCACCCTGACATGGCTGGCCGCCACCCGTGTCAAGACCGCGCCTGCCAAGGCCTTATCCCTAAAAACTTCTTGCCCGGTCAAGACGACCGCCAGAGAACGCGTGGTCGAGATACCCAAGTAAAAGAGCGCCTCGCTGATCAGGTATTCTCTGAGCATCGGCGCCAGGGCTGCATAGCCGTCGCCTTGGCGTGAGTAGGGCGTGCGCCCCGAGCCCTTCAACTGCAGGTCAAAGCGCCGGCCGTCCGGGGCAATCTGCTC
>WRFC01000110.1 GCA_009779015.1 Coriobacteriia bacterium
AACGCTCTAGGGCAGACCTAAAAGGGCTAGCGGCACCCTGTTTCTGCTCCCCCGGGCGCTGCCCAGGGTTTGAGTATAACTTGCATAAAAATTCTTAAGAAATGAGAATAATTAGTTTGGCTGGCTTTGTCTCTGTGGGCAAGTTGTGTGTGGCTTGTGTGCGTTCTGTGGGCGTCTTGCAAGCATCTTGCAAACACCCTGCAAGCACCCGGCCAGCGTCGCTGGCTGGGTGCCTCTGCCACTTTACGTCTAAAATATTTACCGGATCGTTAAAAATCTATGAAATACCTGGTAAAAGCCTTGTTTATGGCATCTGGCCGCTCAAAAACCGTCGCTAGAGGCGGCCCCGAGACCGCTCACAGCGGTTGTCGGGGTTTTGCAACGTACTTTGCTATAGAAATCGTGGTAAAGTCTAACCGAAATTTCATACCAATAATTTTTTGGAAATAATTTTTGTAAGAGTTGCTGAAGTCCTGCCGGAGGCCGGCCTTTGAAAGGGCCAAGGCAAAGCCTGTGACTGGGGCCCATCAGCCTCAGGGGCTCGGGGGCCGCAAAGGAGCCCAAGACGCAAGTCGCAAGGCTCAAGACGCAAGGAGCCAGGAGGTATCAATGCAACAGACATTGTGGTTCAACATGTATTGGCCAATCCTTTTTATCATGCCGTTCCTTGGCCTGCTCGTAGCCGGGCTCTCCAAGCGCATCGACCCCGTGGTGCGCGGCAACCGCGTGCTCAGGCATGACGGCCCGGCGCGCGTCGCCCACTGGTCGCATGCCCTGGGCGTGGTCGCCCTGATCATCTCGGGGTTCTTCATCGGACTGCGTTTTTCGGCCTCGCACGTCACCACGTCGGCCAACACGGCGGCCTGGATGAACGTCCACTTCGTGTTCGCCTGCCTCTTCCTCTTTGGCACCTTCTACTGGCTGGGCAACACGATCATCTCGCGCTACCGCTTTCGCGAGCACCTGCCGCACAAGAACGCCATCAGCTCGACGCTCAACCATTACGGCGCCCTGATGGGCTTTAAAAAAGCCAAAGCGCCCAATGAGGAGAAGTACTTTGAGAGCGAGCGCCTGGCCTTTTTAGTGGCCTTGGGCGGCGCTTGCCTGATGGTCGTTACCGGCGTCATCAAGGTCTTGGCGCACATTGTCGACCTGCCCGGCCCGTTCGTCTACGGCATCACCATCACGCATGACATCGGCGCTATTATCCTCGTGCTCTTCTTGCTGGCGCACCTCTTCTTCGGGGTCGTCATCCCCAACGCCTGGCCGGCGCTGCCCTCGATGTTCACGGGCTATATGAAGCGCGAGAAGGCCGAGAAAGAGTACGTTTTATGGATGCAGGCCGTGGAAGAGCAGGGCAAAGACATTGAATCTGAATCGGCCAGCACCGGACAGGCCGGCGCGGGCAGCGCGGGCAGCAACAGCGCCCAGGCCACAGAGGGTGACGGGCCGGCGCATCAAGGGACATTGGGTGGGGCAGCCGCTGCATCCGACGGAAAGGAACAAGCATGACAACTGACAAGCATGACGAGACAAGCTCTGCAGCTGAGCACGGTAAAGCCTTTAGCCGCCGGACCTTTTTAGCCGGTCTGGGCGGGGTCGGCGTAGGTGCTATCCTAGCGGGCGGCGGGTCTGCGCTCTGGCTGAAAAACGACGTCTTTGCGATCCCCGTCTCAGGCGGCTACCTCTTGATCGACTCACACAAGTGCGGCACTTGCACGACCTGCATGATGGCCTGCACGATCGCCCATACGGGCAAGACGAACCTGAACTTCTCGCGCATTCAAATCGGTTACAACCCGCTGGGGCGCTTTCCTTACGACTCGGTTCAGCACCAGTGCCACCAATGCCCCTACCCGCCCTGTGTCGAGGCCTGTCCAACGCAGGCCAACCACGCCGACAAGGCCACGGGCGTGCGCATGGTCGACCCCGATAAATGCATCGGCTGCGAGCGCTGCATCAACGCCTGCCCCTACCTGCCCTCGCGCTGCCAATGGAACTACGAAGAAAAGCACTCACAAAAGTGCGACCTCTGCATCGACACCCCGTTTTGGGACCAAGACGGCGGCCCCGGCGGGCATCAGGCCTGCGTCGATGCCTGTCCGATGCGGGCGATCAGCTTTACCGTCGACACGCCGGAGCAAAAAGAGAGCGGCTATGACGTCAACTTGCGCAACACGCACTGGGCTTGGGCCGGCTTTCCGATCGACGACCAGGGGCGCACCTTGCCTTCTGTGTCGGTGCCCGGCCCGCCCAAACCGGCCGCCCAGTAACCCGGCCGGCTAATCCAAGAATGACGAGTAGATAAAAGGAGAAGACCTAGTATGGCTACAGCTACTGGTGGATATATGGGAAAGATCCTGATCCTGGACCTGACTGCAAAGACAAGCCGGACCATCGATTCGGGACCGTATCAGAAATACCATGGCGGGCATGGCCTTGGCCAAGCGCTGTTTTTTGAGAATTGCACAGACTTCACCTGCGGCCCGCTTGACCCGGCCAACGTGCTGGTCTTCTCGGCCAGCCCGTTTTCGGGGACCCCGGTACCTTCCTCATCCGGCCGCATGGAGATCGTCGGCTTTGGTGCCCGTACGGCACCCTATCATTGGTTCCAGCGTTCGAGCATGGGCGGGCGCGTGCCCAACGCCATGAAGAACTGCGGCTACGATGCCATGGTCATCACCGGGGCGGCGGACAGCCCGGTCTGGGTGAACATCGTCAACGACCATGTGGACTTCGTTGACGCCACCGACCTCTGGGGCAAATGGACAGACGAGACCCAAGAGATCATCTGGGAGCGGCTGAACAGCGGTGCCACAGATGGCGAGTGGTTCTCGCTGGACCGCACCCGCGATGGCGGGCGGTCCACCCAAAAGCCGGCGGTCATGTGTATCGGCCCGGCCTCGGAGAAGCTCGGCGCGATGGGCACGATCACGCATGACGCCAACCATCATGCCGGGCAGAGCGGGTTTGGTGCCGTCTGGGGGTCCAAGAACTTGAAGGCGCTGAGCTTTTTGGGCACCCACTCGATCCCCATTGCCGACCCCAATGCCCTGCTCAACCTGCGCATCCAGTTCCAAAACGACCACGCCTACCGGGTCGACGACCCGATCCTCGAGACCCCGCAGCCAGATACCGTGCCGCTCTACGCCATCATCACGCGCCAGCCGGGCTTTAACTCGCTGACCTGGAACACCCGCAACATGATCGCCCGGCCGTCCGGCTGCCAGTCCTGCGTACGCAACTGTCGGCGCAACTTTGACACCGGCATCGCCAACGAGTCGATGTGCGCGGCCTCGCTCTTCTATTCGACTGCCGATACCTTAGACATCCAACTGCGGGCGCACGACCTGATGAACCGCTTAGGCATCAACGGCTTTGAGTCTGCCCTTTTGTCTTACCTGCGCAACCTCTACAAGATGGGTGTACTTGGGCCGGGCTGCGCCATCGACTCGCAGCTGCCCTGGGACCATTTTGGCTCGTGGGACTTTGTCGAGGCCTTCTTGATGTCGATTGCCAACCGCACCGACATCGGCGCCGACCTGGCCGACGGCTCGGTCGTGGCCATCCAGAAGTGGGGACGCTGGGAAGAAGACTCGGCCTCTGGCCTGGCCGCTTGGCCGCAATGGGGCTATGTCCAGCACTATGACCCGCGCCTCGAGGTGGAATGGGGCTTTGGCTCGGTCCTGGGCGAGCGCGACATCAACGAGCACGGCCTGAACTGGCATGTCTACTGGATGCCCCTGATCACGGCCTCGGCCGGGCAGGCGCCCCTTTTGACGGCCGAAGAGCTGGCCAACGTCTTGGCCGACAGCACCGGCTTGGGCGACCCGATGTGCTTTAATTACAGCGAGGACGGCATCTACTCGGACGCCAAGCTGAAATGCGTGGCCTGGCATCGTCACTACAGCCGCTTTTGGCTGCAGACCATGCTGATGTGCGACTGGGTCTGGCCGAACCTGGTGGAGTACGGCCCAGCCAATGGCGACCCCCATGGGGCGACACACGACTTTGAGCCGCAGGTCTACAAGGCGGCCACCGGCCTGGACATCACCTATGAGGAGAGCATCGAGGCCGGCCATAAG
This sequence comes from Coriobacteriia bacterium, assembly GCA_009779015.1. Taxonomy (GTDB): domain Bacteria; phylum Actinomycetota; class Coriobacteriia; order Coriobacteriales; family UBA8131; genus WRFC01. Next base: position 4,086 of record WRFC01000110.1, read on the forward strand.
ATCTACACTTTTGACCGGGCGATCTGGTGCCTGCAGGGCCGCAAGCCCGAAGACGAGGTCTTTAGCGAGTATGTCTACAACGTGCCGAC
>WRFC01000111.1 GCA_009779015.1 Coriobacteriia bacterium
CCCGCCTGCCCCCGGGTCTTCTCCATTTGTATCGCCTGTGCCTCGGCCGCCTACGGACGGTTTAATCCCAAGAGGTCACATAGGTCCAAGTGATGACGTCGCCGGCCTGGATCGTGGCGGCATCAACGCTATCCGTGCCGGCCACACCATTGATATCGTACGTCCAGCCGGCCGAGGCCGAGCTGATGCCCGAGGCCACGCCATCGATCGCCGTCACATACTGGCCCATCGACGAAGAGGCCGTAGAGAGGGTCAGCCCAGCGGCGCTGGTGGCGTCGAGGACTGTCTTCAGGCTGCTGTCATAGACATCTACGGTATAGACATCGCCGCCCTTTTCGCTGGCCAACGCGACTGCCGTGGGATCATTGGCCTCGACCGCTGCTGTGATATCGACCTTGACCGTCACAAACACCTGCTCATTGTTGTCCGTGGGCGTCGTGGCGCTTGAATTATCGGTGGCCGAAGTTGCAGCATTGTCTGTCGAGCTGGTATCTGTCATGCTGGCCGAGTTGTCAGTGCTGTTTGCGGTGCTGCTGGTGTCAGTGCTGGTGCCGGTGCTGCCTGACCCGTTGTCAGAGCTGCAGCCGGCCAGGGCCATCACGCCAAAAGCCAAAACCAATGCGGCCGCCAGAACGATAATACCTGTCTTGATTGTCTTTCCTCTCGCTTGCCTCTTGCTCATGACTCCTCCTTTGAGTCCCTCATCTGAACCGCACACAGAAAAACCCATAACGGGGTCTTCCGTCACGGGCCGTTTTTCCGTGGAATGTGGTTGATGATTCCAACTTTTTTTTGCCATGGCCGGTAATAGCTCGTTACCCCATGGCCTTTGTCTTGGCCAGTCATCTGGCTGGCATCCCACCCCAAGATGCATCACAGCGGCGGCACCGCACGAGAATCGCACTCGTTTCACGAGGCCAAAACTTCTAGTAAACGAGTTTAGCAAAAGTCACGGCAGGGCTCAAGGCAAAGTGCCTGTGGAGAAAAAACACCATTGGGTCAACAAAACAGAGTGGTCGATGTAATTTTTGGCTGAGAGGGAGTATCCTAAAGATGTTGCCTGAGAAGGGGTGGGAAACATTTTTATGCGGCTCAAACGAGCCTCGCAACCAATTCAGTAAAGTGTTCATGCCCCTGCAATCATTTTGAGACGAAGGAAAAATGAAGGTTGTTTTTATTACTCCGGCCGATGATATCCGCAGGTCACTGACTTACCGTGTCGGGACTTTTCTTTATGTGCGTCCCAATGCCATCACCGGGCCATTGATCCTTGGCCGTATTCTGAAGGATGCCGGGCATCAGGTCGAAGTCTACGAAGAGCTCTCTTCTCGCGTCGATTATGCAAAATTCCAGGATGCCGACGTCTTTTGTATCTACACGATGACGCCCAATGCCCCGCGCGCCTATTTTTTGGCTGACCAGGTCCACCAAAAGACCAGCGCCCGCGTGCTGATTGGCGGGATGCACGCCAGCGTGATGCCCGAAGAGGCGGCCGAGCATGCCGACCAGGTGGTGGTCGGCGAAGCCGAGGCGGTCATCTTGGATGTCGTCGAAGGCCGGCTGACCGACAAGATCGTCTATGCGGACTGCATAGACGACCTAGATTCGATACCCTTTCCTGACTATTCGCTGCTCAAGACCCCCTGCGCCGAGGCCAACGTCTTAACCACCCGGGGCTGCCCGTTCTGTTGTGCTTTTTGCACGACCTCGCGCATGTACCATCCATTCCGCAAGCGGAGCATCGAGAGCGTGATGGAAGAGCTGCGTTACTATAAAAGCCTGGGCTTTAAGTACATGAACTTTGAGGATGACAATTTTACGGCCGATAAAGAGCGGGCCAAAGAGATCTGCCGCCAGATGATCAAAGAAGGCCTGGTCTTTAAGGGGACATTCTTCTTTGGGCGGACAGACATGGCCAAAGACAGCGAGCTAATGGAGCTCTTTGAGCAGGCCCACCTCTCATGCGTGCTGGTCGGCATCGAGTCGCTGAACCAAGAATCGCTAGACTCGATACACAAACAGCAAAATGTCGCAGACATCATCACGTTTGGCAAAGCCTCGGTCAAGCATCGCATCGCCTTGATCGCAAGCATCGTGCTGGGGATCGACACAGACAGTGCCGCCGACATCCAGCGCAGCGTCGAGTTTGCAAAAAGCATCAACGCCTATACATTACAGCCTGCCATTTTAACCCCCTACCCGGGGACCGAGACCTACGAGCAATACGAGCGCGAAGGCCGCATCATCACCCGCGACTGGAGCCTCTACGACATGATGAACGTGACCTTCATCCCCAAGAAGATGACCCCCTGGGAGCTCCAAGAGCAGTTCTTTATTGCCTCTAAGCGGTTCTACAGCTTTTTTAGCTCGTTCAAGATCTTCAAGGCCTTTGGGGCAGGCAGCGGTTGGCGCCGCCTCGGCCTCTGGCTGTTCGTGCGCCTCGCCATCATCGGCAAACGGGCAAGCGCGCGTTTTCAAAAAGACTCCTATATGTACCAGCTCAAACATATGAAGGTATAATGATGAGTCCGCAGCCCAATCGGGCGGGGCGTTTAGGACTCAGACTGATACCGAGGTGAGAACAATGAGTGTTGCTCAAAAGCATGGTTTGGGCATTCTGCCGAAAGCTATAAGAACAGCGGCTTGGGCAACCATCGGCCTTCTGGTCATTTTCTGCCTTTTTTTGGGGATAAACGCGGGCGGCGGCGCCTCGAGCGCCTTTGCCGCAACGCCGGACACGTCGGCCGCGATCAGCGCGACGACCACAACGGATGGCACGTCCGACAGCTTGGCCAGCAGCACGCCCACGACGCCCACCGCACCCACCAACACCTCTGGCGCCTCGGTCGCCACGGGCGCCACGGGCCAAGATGTCTCGATCCTTTTTACGCATGACATGCATTCGCATTTTGACCCCGAGCGCTACATGCTCGACGGGCAGGTGGCCGAGCGCGGCGGGTTGGCGCGCCTGAAAACGGCGATCGACAATGCCGAGGTCTCTTCTCCCGATAGTTTTTTGCTGGATGCCGGCGATTTTTCGATGGGCACGTCGTACCAGACGATTTTTTCGAGCGAGGCGGCCGAGCTGCGCATCATGGGGCAGATGGGCTACGATGCCACCACGCTGGGCAACCACGAGTTTGACTACCGCACCCAGGGGCTGACTGACATGCTTAACGCGGCCGTGGACAGCGGTGACAAGCTGCCGGCGCTGACGGCGGACAATATCGATTGGGATGCCACGCTGGCCGACCCGGCGCTGCAGGCCGATGGCCAGGCGCTGGAAAACGCGCTGGCGCGTTATGGTAACGCCGATTACGTGATCATCGACCGGGGCGGCGTCAAGATGGCGGTCTTTGGCATCATCGGCAAGAGCGCCATTGCCGATGCGCCGTTGGCGGGCGTTGACTTCAAGGACCCGATCGAGACCGCCAAGGCCATGGTCGCCAAGATCAAGGCCGAGGCAAACCCGGACATCATCGTCTGCCTCTCGCACAGCGGCACCAACCCCGACCCCAGCAAGTCTGAAGACGAGCTCTTGGCCAAGGCCGTGCCGGACATCGACGTCATCATCAGCGGGCACACGCACACCGTGCTAGAGCAGCCGATCGTGGTCGGCCACACATATATAGTCTCGTGCGGCAGCTACACCGACTACCTGGGGCAGATCACACTGACCCGCGCTGGCGACCGCTGGCAAATGGGCAGCTACCAGCTGACGCCGATCGACCAGGGCCTCGCGCTCGACCAAGCGACCGAGACGGCGATCCTCGGCTTTCGCTCGCTGGTGGACGAACGCTATTTCTCAAAGTTCGGCTACCAGTCCGACGAGGTGCTGGCCAACTCGCCCTTCAGCTTTACCCCAATCGACCAGTTTGGCATCAACCAGGGCGAAGACACCCTGGGCAACCTGATCACTGACTCTTATATATACGCAGTGCAAAAGGCCGAGGGCAGCGCCTATCAAAAGGTCGATGTGGCCATCGTGCCCAATGGCATCATCCGCGGCTCGTTTGCCCAGGGCAACATCACGGTGGCCGATGCCTATAACGTCCTGAGCCTCGGCATCGGGCCAGACAACGTGCCCGGCTACCCGCTGGTCAGCATCTACCTAACGGGCAAAGAGCTGAAAACGGCCGCCGAGGTCGATATCTCGGTCTCGCC
>WRFC01000112.1 GCA_009779015.1 Coriobacteriia bacterium
ATCGGCGCCCGCCGCATCACCGTCTCAACCTCTGGGCTGCTGGCCGGCATCCGCCGCTTTGCCGCCGAGCCCGAGCAATTCACGCTGGCCGTCTCGCTCCACTCCGCCGTCCAAACCACGCGCGACGCCCTCATGCCCAGCCTGCGCGGGCAGACCCTGGTCCAGCTGCACGAGGCCCTGCAAGACTACATCGCCCTCAGCGGCCGCCGCGTCTCGCTCGAATATGCCCTTGTCCAAGGCCAAAACGACACCCCGTCCGAGATCGCGGCCCTCAAGCGTTTTTGCCTGGGGATAAAAGCCCACGTCAACCTGATACCGCTGAACCCGGGTGGTGCGAGCCCAAATACCAGTGGTCCTTTGGCGCCCAGCGCCGCCCAACAGCTACGCGAGGTCGAGCGCGAGTTGTTGGAAGCCAACATCGAGTGCTCGGTCAGGCGTTCGCGCGGCGCGGACATCGCCGCTGCCTGTGGGCAGCTGGCCGGAAGATAACTATTCTCTAGCAGAAGATCCTCAGAGGGGCCGCTCAGCCCCAGACTTTTGCGAAGCCGGCGGCCAGGGACTGCAGGAGTGCGGACTGGGTCACCCAAGCGCTCGTCTGGCCAGTGCTGGCGTCAGAGCTGGCACCAAAGCTTGGGGCGTCTGGGTGGATTGGCAAGAAGCCGAACTCGTCGGAGATGAAGAAGGCCTGGCCGGCGGCGGCGGCCTGTGCGACGCTATTGAAGCTCAGGGGCTGCACGATTGGCTCGCGTTTTTGGCCGTGCGCCAGAGTTGTGGCCAGGTCAAAGCAGAGGGTATCGGCTGCCCAGTTCAGCTGGGTAGCGCTGGCTAGCAAGCCAGACTCGCGCTCGATCCAAACTGTGCCGACCAGCTGCTCGTCCGCCACCGTCAGCCCGCCGACGAGGTCGTCCATCCCGGCGGCTCCGGCACCCACGGTGCCCACCCCGGCGGCTCCGGCACCCGCAGCGCTCGCGGCGCCGGCGCCCCCGGTGCCCGCCGCCCCCACGGCCTCTAAATCGCCCACGCAAAGGCGCGGCGCGGTGCGCACGCCCTCTAACGACAGCTTGACCTCGGCCGCCAGGTCGATATCCAGGACCAGCACGGCCTCGCGTTTGCCCTCAAGCATGTTTATGAGCGCCCATTCTAAGCGCTCGTGGATCCAGCCCATCAACGGCTCGGGCAGCTCAAGCGCCCGCAGCGCGCGCAGATGGCGCCGCCGCAGCGGCAGATCGCCATCGTGCACGCGCCAACGTAAGATCATCTGGTCCTCATTCATCGTTGCCCGCTATCGTCCATCGCCGGCCATCGCCGGCCGCAGCCGGCCGACCGCTGCAGCCCGCCGGCAGCCGCGGCCACCCGCGGCCGGCCGCAGCCACCCGCGGCCGCAGCCGCTCTTCTCCCCAAACCCATCAATGCCTAAAGTGGCGGTAGCCGGTGAAGACCAGCGCCACGCCGGCGGCGTCGGCCGCCGCTATCACCTCGTCGTCGCGCATCGAGCCGCCGGGCTGGATGACGGCCGTCACGCCGGCGGCAACCAGGGCCTCCATCGAGTCGGCAAAGGGCATAAAGGCGTCCGAGGCCGCCACCGCGCCAGCCGTCGCCGCGCCAGCCTGCTCGACCGCGATGCGCGCCGAGTTCACGCGGTTCGGCTGCCCGCCGCCGATGCCCACAGTGGCAAAGTCTTTGGCAATCACAATCGCGTTGCTCTTTACGCTCTTGCAGCAGCGCCAGGCAAAAAGCAGCTGCTCGCGCTCGGCGTCGCTGGGCTCGCGCTTTGAGACCGCCTTGAAGTCGCCCTCGTAGGCCGCCACCGAGTCGGAGCTCATGGCCAGCATGCCGCCCTCGATGCTGCGGTAGTCGGTCTGCCAGCCGGGCGGGTTGCAGCCACCCGTCTGCAAGGCGCGGATATTCGGCTTGTCGGCCAACAGTTCCAGCGCCTGCTGCTCAAAGTCCGGGGCGATGATGGCCTCGACAAACTGGTCGTTTTCGCGCATGGCCTTGATCACACCGGCCGTGACCTGGCGGTTAAAGGCCATCACGCCGCCATAGGCGCTGACCGGGTCGTTGTCGTGGGCGCGCTTATAGGCCTCTACCAGGTAGTCGTTCGTGGCAATCCCACAGGGGGTCAGATGCTTGACAATCACGCAGCTGGGCTCGGCAAACTCGCGCACGGCCGCCCAGGCGGCATCCAAATCGAGGTAGTTGTTATACGAAAGCTCCTTGCCCTGCAGCACCTCGGCCTCCGCCAAACTGTGAAACAGCAGATCGTCCACTTCACCGGAGCCCAATGGCTCTTCTCCACTTAAAAAGCCAGCGGTCAGCGGCGCGCCAAAATCACTGGCCACGCCACTGTCCCAGCTCTCGGGCGAGACAAAAGAAAAGAAACTGGCGTTTTGGTGCGGGTTCTCGCCATAACGCAACGGCACCCCATCGTCAAAAAAGAGGTCGAGCGTCTGCCCGCCCTCATCGTCCTCATCGCCATCCGGGCCAAACATCTCATCAAAGCTGGGCACGCCCATCTGTGCGCCCAGCCAGACGCTGATGCCCATGTCGTACATGCAGGTCAGGGCAAAGGCCTCGACCGCCAGGTGCTGGCGCAGGCCAAAGCAGGTCGCGCCCTCATGCTCGCGCATGTCGTCCAGCAGCTCGCCATAGACTTCGCTCGAAGTGACCACCGTCACCGAGTCGTGGTTCTTGGCCGCCGCCCTGATCATCGACGGCCCGCCGATGTCGATCTGCTCGATAGCGTCGGCGTAGGCGACGTCGGGGTCCTCGACGGCCTGGCTGAAATTATAGAGGTTGACCACGACCAGGTCGATCAGATCGATGCCCTGCGCGGTGGCCGCCTCTAAGTGGCCCGGGTCGTCACGGCGCGCCAAAAGGCCGCCATAAATCTTCGGATGCAGGGTCTTGACCCGCCCGTCCATCATCTCTGGAAAGCCCGTCACATCTTCAACCGGGGTCACGGGCACGCCCGCCTCGCTGAGCACGCGCGCGGTCCCACCGGTCGAGATGATCTCGACGCCAAACTCCTCATGCAAGGCCCTGGCCAGCTCGACAACGCCGGTCTTATCCGTGACCGAAATCAAGGCACGCGAAATCTTGCGATCCGACATTTCTTCTCCTCTCAATGGATTTAACGACTCTGAAACAGAGGCCTGGGTGCACTCGCTGGGCACCGTTGTCAGAGCGTTTTTATCATACCAGAGGAGAAGGGCCGGTTGCGGCTGGTCGGCGGCCGGGGCGGGCCGGGGGCGGGCCGGGCGCGGGTGCCGCTAGCCCAGCTTCACCCACATGGCCGGGCGGACTCCGCAGTTCGGGGCGTCGACGTAGCTGCCGTAGCCGTAGATCGTGCCCTCCCAGTCGACCAGCGCCGCATAGTCAGGGCTGGCGCCGGGCGAGCGCAGCCACCAAGGGTACGGCACATCGTTGTAAAGCCCCGGGCGCGTCTCGTCATCCAGCGAGCTGTTGGTCGCCTCGTCGGTCGAGAGCGCGAACACCCGGTCGCTGGTCGGGTTGCCACCCGGCGTGCCATGCTCGACGTTGTCGGGGTTGAGGTTGGTCACCTCAGGCACCCGCGCCTGCACCGCCGCCGGCAAATTTGCGTAAAACTCGCCATTCAGCCAAGCCCGAAGCTTGCTGTCCGCCCAGGTAATAGCCTCATCGTCGCCGTCATAATAGGCCATCGTGGTCACGCAGAGCTTTGTGATAGCCAGCGCCCGGTCGCCTTCGACGATGTCGAGGACCAGCCAGCCGTAGCCGCACTGCTCAGAAAGCCATTGCTCGATCTCGGCTTTTTCAGGCGGTAATACGTACTCATTTGCATTATTTGTGGTTGTCACAGCACCCTCCAGAATATCGTCTTTGATTGGTCACCCTTGCGTTCGTTTTTTAGTAAGCCTCTGATTGCTAGCGCAGTTGCTCGCGCAGCCCGCTAATTTGCTCAATATAGACACAATATAGGGGAGAAAACAGTGTACTTGCAACATCAAGCAGAAATTACCCGCAAACGGTTAACCGCAGGAATGCTGGTTCATGGCTGCGAAAGGGGAGCAACGGGGGCGGGGGGCGGTGGGGCGGGGTGGGGGGGTGACGCGCGCACAGCGCGGGGCGGGGTGCGAAGGCGGGGGCGGGGTGGAGGGCGGCAAGTGAAAGGGGGGGAAGGC
>WRFC01000113.1 GCA_009779015.1 Coriobacteriia bacterium
ACGCCCCCACGCCCCAGGCGTTAAGCGGCGACCTTGCTCTTCTCCCGATGGAGATAGCCGATGAAAAGCGGGACCAGGTAGGGAATCAACTGAGGCATGTAGGTCGGGATCAGTGCCTCCATGGTCTTGGGCAGCAGGTCGGGCATCAGCTCTTGCATGTCGGGCGGCATCGTGCCGACATGGCTGGCCACCTCGTCCACCAGGCGCGGCATGACCTTGCCGAGGATGCCGGGCGCCATCTTGGGGAACATCACGGGCATCATCTTGCGCATCAGCGCCGGCCCGCCCGGCAGTTTGGCCAGGCCGCGCATCATTGGCCCCATGCGCATGGGCATGGCATCGAGCATCTCGGGAAAGACCTTTTGCATCAGCTTGGCCATCTCGGCCGGCGCCATCAGGCGAATGAAGATGTCAAAGAGGCCCCACATATATGTAGTGTGCTCTTGCGAGGTAGGGATGTCGTACCCGGCGGCCACGGCCACGATGCGTGAGAGGTCGTCGATTGTCAGGGGCAGCTTGTTCTTGTCCACCGAGTCGCGCAGCTGCACCTGGCAGCAGGGGCACATGGCGACCACGGTCTCGACATCGGCGTCGATGGCCTCGTCCAGGCGGATCTTGCCGACCCGCGGGGCCTTGTCGATCTCGCCGACTAGGGTCAGCACGCTGCCGCAGCAGATGCCCTTTTCGCGGTTGTGCTTCATCTCGACCAGGTCGATGCCGGGGATACCCGCCAGCATCTGGCGCGGCTCTTCGTAGATGCCCTGGGCGCGGCCGGCGTGGCACGAGTCGTGGAAGGTCACGCGCTGCCCCTCTAGGGGGTTGGTCTTTAGGGTCAACCGGCCCTCGGCCACGGCCGGGCCGATGATCTGGGAGTAGTGCTTGACTTTGAAGTCGTAGGGGTCGTTGTGCTTGTGCGCCTCTTCGGCATAGAGCTCTTTCCAGACCAGGGCGCAGGCTGGGCAAGAGGTGACGATCTCTTTGGCCCCCGACCGTCTGACGGCCGCCGTGTTCTCGGCATACATCTGCGTGAAGAGGTTCCAGCGGCCAGACATCTTCATCGGGATGCCGCAACAGCGCTCTTCTTCGCCCAGGTAGGCGACCTTCAGGCCGGTGTCTAAAAGCAGGCGGATCGTGGCCTCGGCGATATCGGTCTCGACGTAGCTTGAGGTGCAGCCGGCAAAGTAAAGCACGTCGGCATCCGAGCCGCTGGTCAGCCGGGCCGCCACATCGGCCGGCAGCCAGTCGGCGCGGTGCTCGCGCTTGCCCGCCCAGATGTCGCCTTCGCTCTTCAGCGAGGCCGCCATCATCTCAAACGGGGGAAACGTGCCATGCCCCTCTTCGTGGATCAGCGCGCCGCGCAGGGCCATGCCGCTGTGCTCGACCGGCAGTTGCAGCTGGCACCTGAAGTCGCAGCGCTCGCAGGTCGTGCAAAGCAAGAAGGTGTCCACCGACTTGCGGTCCCAGCGCTCGCGCCCGGCCAGCACCTCGCGCAAGAACGAGTACTTGCCGCGCGGCGACTGGCTCTCCCAGCCGCGCCCCATATACTGCTCGCAGGTCGGCACGCAATAGCCGCAACGCGCGCAAGCGTACGACATATAAGCGACGTCGGCCGGGATGCCGTGGCGCGTGGCCGAGGCCATGATGCGCTCGCTCTCGGCCTCGGCGCTGCCGCTGGTGGCCGGCAACTTGACTTTGGCGGCGTTGGCAATCGGGCGGATGAGCGGCTCAAAGACACTGACGGCGCCCATGATCGTATCGAGCAGGCGCCCACCGCTCTGCGTGTATACCTTGCCCGGGTTCATCAGCCCCTGCGGATCCACCTGGTCTTTATGCGACCGCAGGCGGGCGACCCGCGCCGCGCCCAGCACCGACTTGGCCTCGCGCCTAAAGTAGAGCCCAGTCGAATAGGCATAGCCGCCATGCGCCTTGGCGATCTTGATCACCGAAACGGCCAGCGCAAACGCCATATTAAAGCTGAACTTGCGCTCGTCATGCGGAATAAACCCCAACAGCGTGACCTTTCCGTTGGTACTGACCGAGCCTTCGAGGATAAAGCTCTGCTTGATCACCTGGTCGATCCGGTCAAGCACGGCCGTCAGCTCGCCCAACGGCACGATGACCTCGGTCGGAATAATCGACGGCCCAATCCGCTTCAAGCGCATCGGCGCCGTATGGTGCTCCCACTCGGCAGCGGCAGCTTCTGGGGATAAGACCAGACCGCCCGCTGCACCGATCAGCTTGGTCAGCGGTTCGTCGACCTCGGCCAGGCGTGCCTGCGGAAAGACGATCATCGCCAGATAGCTGACCGGCAGGCTCTTGGTTACCGCAAACTCTTCGGCGATGCCATTGACCTGGTACTCGTGCACATGCCGGGGCGGCAAGTAGGACTTTAAGCTGACGGCCGTGGGGTTTAAAAACGAGATCGACCAGATAGGCAGGCGGGCGTCGTAGATGCCCTTGAGCGCCTGGCTGAGCGCGGCCGCAGTGGCAAACGAGACCAGCCGCAGGGCCTGCTCTTCTTTTCTGCGCACCCCAAAGCTGACCTCGGTGATGATGCCGGTCATGCCCTCGGCGTCAGCGATCTTCTCCATCAGGTCCTCGCCCGTGTATTCATGCGCCGAGCCGTCTGGGAGGATGACCCGCGCGGCTAAGACGTTGTCTTTAAAGCTGCCGTACTCAAACGAGCCAAAGCCGTTGCCGCCCTGGGCAAGCCAGCCGCCCACGGTCGAGGACGGGTAGCTCGAAGGGTGGAGCGCGATCTCGAGGCCAGCGGGCAGAATCTGCTTGTCTATCTCTTCCCAGATGGCGCCGGCCTGGGCGCGCACGATCAGCTTGTCGGCGTCGACGCTCAAGAGCTTGTTAAAGCTGTTCATGTCGATGACCAGGGTGCCCTTGCGCGGCAAAACCCCGCCGTAGCCGCTGGTCGCCCCTGCCCTGGCCACCATCTGCAAACCCTCGCGGGCGGCCAGCTTGACCAGCGCCACCAGCTGCTCCTCGTTGGCCGGGCGGGCGACCCCGCCTGAAACGCCGGCCTTGATAAAGGGCTTGACCAGCGACGGCATGGCACCGATGTCCGATGAGTAGGCCTTGCGCTCGCGCCTGTCGTCGCGGTACCGCTCTGGCCCAACAATTGCCAATATCTTCTCGCCGATTGTTTCGTCAATAACCTTCATGCAGCGCTCCCGTCTCAGCATTTGCGGAAAGCTAGAAATTTTTTAAGCGCTTTCCTATATAAGGATATTATTAATTTCTAATTTACTCGGTTTTCGTCAAAAGTCAAGAATTCGTTACCTTCATAATCTGATTTTTTGGCCACTGAGAATGACGGTTACGCCGTTCACCAATACTGATTCTTGAAATTTATTTGAATTTGTGATTCAAAAATTTATTTTCGGGAGAAGAGCAGGGGTCAGATGTATTGGCTCTCCAAGGCTTTGATGGCATTGTAGAGGAAGGTGTTGACGGGCACGGGCACCCCGTGCTTGTGGGCGAGCTCGATCAAAACACCCGAGAAGATATCGACCTCGGACGGCCGCCGGGCGTCGATGTCTTGGAACATCGAGGTCTTGCCGTCCGGCGACAGCGTGTAGATGATTCTGATGGCGTCGTCAATGTCGCCCTCGTTTAAACCGATACCCAGCTTTGCGCCCACCGCCGCGACCTCGCGCATGGCCATGAGCATGATCTCTTGGGCGTAGGCCGACTCTTGAAAGAGCCGGTAGGGGGCATTCAGCAGCGCCGATGTCTGGTTGATGCCGACGTTCAACATGTACTTCCACCAGAGCGGCTTGGTCACGTCTTCTTGCCGCTCATAGGGCTGTTTGACCCGGTCAAAAAAGCGCGCCAGGCGGGCCAGGTCGGCCGGGTCGTTCTGCACCCGCCCGGCCTCGGAGCCAAACGCCACATAGCCGACCTGCGAATAATTGACGCTGTTGCCAGACTTGGTCGAGTCCATGCCGGCGACCATGCTGGTAACGACTTTTTGGGGGTTGAAAGCCTGCGCGATGATGCCCTCGCTGCTGATGCCGTTTAAGAACGAGAGGATCAGCGTCTGATCCGTGACATAGTTCTGCACAGAGCTTATGGCGTCGGCCAGCCCATAGGACTTGACGGCAAAGATCACGAGGTCCGAAGGCTCGACCGCAG
>WRFC01000114.1 GCA_009779015.1 Coriobacteriia bacterium
ACCCGGCACGCCTACGCCCGCCATGCCATCGTCTCTGGCCATCAAGCCTCATCTGCCTTCCAGCTCATCTTGTCACGCAGCTCGGCGCCCACGGTAACGATCGGATGCTCGCCCTCGAGCCGCCGCATGGCCATGAAGTGGGGGCGGTTGGCCTTGTTCTCTAAGACCCAGTCCCGGGCAAATGAGCCGTCTTGGATATCGCCCAGGATCTTCTTCATCTCGCGCTTGGTCTCATCGGTGATGATCCGCTTGCCGCTGACGTAATCGCCGTACTCGGCCGTGTCGCTGATCGAATGGCGCATGAACGAGAGCCCGTCGCCGACCACCAGGTCGATGATCAGCTTCATCTCGTGCACGCACTCAAAGTAAGCGCTCTCGGGCTGGTAGCCGGCCTCGACCAGGGTCTCAAAGCCGGCCTTCATAAGGGCAGTCACGCCGCCGCAAAGCACGGCTTGCTCGCCAAAGAGGTCGGTCTCGGTCTCCTCCCTAAAGGTGGTCTCTAAAATACCGGCACGGGCGCCGCCGATGCCTTGGGCGTAGGCCAGGGCCGTGGCCTTGGCGTTGCCGCTGGCATCTTGGTAGACGGCGATCAGGTCGGGTACGCCGCGCCCGGCCAAGAACTGGCTGCGCACCGTGTGGCCTGGGCCTTTGGGGGCGATCATGATGACGTCGACGTCTTTGGGCGGCGTGATCTGGCCGTAGTGGATGTTAAAGCCGTGGGCAAAGCAGAGCGTCATGCCCGGCCGTAGGTTGGGGGCGATCTCGGACTCGTAGAGCGCGGCCTGCGACTCGTCGCCGACCAAGATCATCACGATATCGGCTGCTTTGACCGCCTCGTCCACGGCCATCACCGGCAGGCCGCCTTCTTTGGCGCGCTCGACCGAAGACGAGCCGGCGCGCAGCCCGACGATCACAGACTGCCCGCTGTCTTTGAGGTTCAAGGCGTGCGCGTGCCCCTGGCTGCCAAAGCCGATAATCGCGATCTTCTTGCCGGACAGAACGCTCGCATCGCAATCTTTTGCATAGTAGATGTTTGCCATAGTCTCTTCCTTTGCTCCTCTGAAGTTAGCTGATAGATAGGTTTTGCAACTTATTGATTTTAATACTTTTTCAGGGCCGCCTTTAGATCGTCTTCACTTCTTCAACGTCAAAGAGCTTGCGCAGCTGCTTGATGATCTGCGTCTTTGTCGCCTCATCGCCCGTTGAGGTCAAGATCAGGCGCGAGAACGCCGGGTCTTCGACCATCGGCCCGACGGTCAGGGTATCGATGTTATAGCCACGCTTTGAGAACAGCATGGTAATCCGGCTGAGAGCGCCGGCGCGGTTGGCCACGATCACCGAGAGCGTAAAGCAGGTGCTCTTCTCGGTGTTTTGCTCTGCATTCAGCATTTTCGTCCTCTTTTCACAGTCCGGCTCAGCCGATGATGACATCGGCGACAGAGGTCCCAGCGGGGATAATCGGAAACACCATGGCGCTTTGATTGATTGGGCAGGCGATCAGCACAGGGCCATCATCAATCTTGTAGGCCTCGCCCAAGACCTGCTTTAAGGTATCGAGGTCGGTGGCCTTGAACCCATGCCCGCCCAGGGCCTCGGCCAGTTTGACGTAGTCGGTCGGGCGCCCGCAGGTCGTCTGCGAGTAGCGCTCGCCATAAAAGAGCGACTGCCACTGGCGCACCATGCCAAGAACCGCGTTGTCCAAGAGGATCACGATGATCGGCAGCTTGTAGCGCACCGCCGTGGCAAACTCGGCCATGTTCATGTGAAAGCTGCCGTCGCCGGTAAAAAGCAGCGTGCGGGCATTGCCCTTGGCAATCGAGGCGCCCACCGAGCCGCCCATGCCAAAGCCCATCGTGCCCAGGCCGCCCGAGGTCAAAAGCGTGCGCGGGTAAGTGAACTCATAATGCTGGGCCACCCACATCTGGTGCTGCCCAACGTCGGTGACCACCACGGTCTGGTCGTCGGTCAGCGACTGCACGGTCTGGATGATCTTGCGCGGACAGAACTCATCGGTCGTGCCATCGGTGTTGCCGTCGCCGATCGTGGCGCGCATGAACTCCTCCCTAAACTCATGCGCCCGAGCCCGCCATTGCGAGCGGTCGCGCTCTTCAACCAGCTCGATCAGCCGGGGCAGGGCCTCTTTGATGTCGCCCAATATACTAGCGTCGGCAAAGACGTTCTTGTCGATCTCGGCGTCGTCGATATCGATGTGGATGACCTTGGCCTCGGTGCCATACCTCTTGGTGTCGCCGGTCGCGCGGTCCGAGAAGCGCACGCCAATACCGATGATCAGGTCGGCCTCGGCATGCATCTTGGACGACTCTAAAAGGCCATGCATGCCCGTCATCCCCAAATACAGCGGGTGCGAGCTGGGCATTGCGGTCAACCCCATCAACGAGAGCCCCACCGGTGCGTCTAAGCGCTCAGCAAATATGCGGAGAAGTTCTTCGGCGCCCGAGATCACGACCCCGCCGCCGGCGTAGATGTAGGGGCGCTGGCTGGCATTGATCAGCTCGGCCACCCGCTCGATCTCAGACTGCTCGGCCGCAGGCATCGGCATCACGGGCATTGGCTGGCCGCCGCTGAACTGGCCATCGGCAATCTGGACGTCTTTGGGGATATCGACCAGCACCGGGCCGGGGCGGCCAGACTGGGCGATCCGAAAGGCCTCACAGAGGGTCTTCTCTAGATTATTGACGTCTTTGACTAAAAAGCTGTGCTTGGTGACGGGCATCGTCACGCCCGTGATATCGACCTCTTGAAAGCTGTCTTTGCCCATCAAGCCGGTCGGGACATTGCCGGTGATAGCCACCACCGGGCTAGAGTCGAGGTAGGCAGTCGCGATCCCCGTTACCAGGTTGGTCGCCCCCGGCCCGCTCGTGGCAATGGCCACGCCGACCTTTCCGGTCGCACGCGCGTAGCCGTCGGCCGCATGCGCCGCCCCTTGCTCGTGGCAGGTCAGCCGGTGCCTGATCTGCGCCCGACGGTTGTACAGCTCGTCATAGAGGTTCAGCACCGACCCACCCGGAAACCCGAATACATCAGTGACCCCATGCGCGATCAAGGTCTCGACAGTAATGGCTGCTCCATTCATTCCCGACTCACTCCCTTCTCTTTCACTTCTCGTCTTGCTTTTTAGTTCGCTCCACTTTTTCTTTTAACATCGTTTTTCAGGTTTGGGCGCCAGGGGCGCCGCAGCCTGCACAAAACAAAAACCCGGCCAGCTCTTTTTTGCTGCCGGGTCTTGGTCTGCTCAAGCTTTTTGGCTACAGGATGCTATCCCTTGTGCGCAGGCCACCGGCACCGGCGAGTACGACTACGCCGATGATCGTAACTACAAGTACGAGGGCCGCGACCAAGAACAACTGCAAGACCTGCTCCTTAAACGCTCTTTGAATCACCTTCAAGAAATCCTCAAAAACGCTCACCCGGTATCGTCTCACAGCAGGCGCCGCTTGGCAAGGGTTTTCGGCCTCAGCCTTTGGTTTTCTTCTCGCGCTCTTTTGCCCGCCGGGCCTTGCGCTCGCCGCGCTCGCCGTGCTCGCCGTTGCGGTCGTCAAGCGCCACGTAGTCGCGGTGCGGGCTGGTCGACTTATAAGCCGGCCTGATGATGCGCTTGCCCGAAACGATCTCTTCAAAGCGGTGCGCCGCCCAGCCGGCCATGCGCGCGCAGGCAAAAAGCGGCGTGATCAGCTCGGTTGGCACGCCCAGCATTGAATAAACAAAGCCCGAGTACATGTCGATATTCGCGCAAAGCGCCTTGCTCGAACCCTTTACGGCATCAAAGACCTGGGGAGAAAGGCGTTCGATACTCTCGAGCAGGCGCAGTTCGGCTTCGTGCTCGGTGCCTTTGGCCAGGCGCTCGGCAAAGCTTTTGCAGATCTCGGCACGTGGGTCGGACTGGGTGTAGACGGCGTGCCCCATGCCATAGATCAGGCCGTTCTTGTCAAAGGCCTCTTTCTTCACGATCTTGGCCAGGTAGCTGGCCACTTGGTCGTCGTTTGACCAGTCGGCAACGTGCGCCTTGATGTCTTCTTGCATCTCTAAGACCTTGGCGTTGGCGCCGCCGTGCCGAGAGCCCTTGAGCGAGCCGATGGCCGCCGCATAGGCCGAGTAAGGGTCGGTGTC
>WRFC01000115.1 GCA_009779015.1 Coriobacteriia bacterium
CAACGGATAAAGCGTTTGAGGCTGCGCGGGCTCTTTTGGGCGACCAGCACGCCTTCGCGCCCCTCGGCCGCGCAGGTCGGGCAGGTGCCGACGGGCAGGTCGGGCTCATAGTTGGTCGGGCAATAGGGGTCCACGCAAAGCGTCTGGGGCTTTGAGCGAAAGGCCGTGACCTTGATCTGCGGCTTGCCGCAGACCGGGCAGAGCTCGTCCATGGCCTCGACCTTGCCCTGCGGCACGGGGTAGGTAACGTCGCAGTCCGGCCAGCCCGAGCAGCCGATGAAGCTCGACCGCGTCTTGGCCGAGCTCTTCAGCAACAGGTCGCTGCCACAAACCGGGCAGGCGCCCATCCGCGCATCGGCCGTCACGGCGTCGCGCAGCGCATCGCCGACCTCTTCTTGGCGCGGTATCAGCTCGCCCATGATCTCGGACAGCAGGTTGCGCGAGTGCCCGACCACGGTGTCGCGGCTCGACGCCCCGGCAGCAATCGCGCTCATCTCTTCTTCGAGGTTGGCCGTCATTTCTGGCGTTGTGATATGGGGAGCAAAGCGCCCCAGCGCCTCGGCCACAGCGATGCCGAGGGCTGTCGGCTCAACCGGGTCGTTGACAATATAGCGCACCTCAATCAGACGCTCGATAATCGAGTGCCGGGTCGATTTGGTGCCCAGCCCGAGCTTCTCCATCTCTTGGATCAGCCGGCCTTGCGAGTAACGCGAGGGCGGCTCGGTCTGCTTGGCCGTCAGCGTGGCGCCCAAGAAGTCGATCGTCTGCCGCACCTCAAGGCGCGGCAGCTGCTCGTCTTTATGCAGCCCGTAAGGGTAGATGGCCCTAAAGCCGGCCTCGACCAAGACGTCGCCCTTGGCCACAAAGCTCTCAGAGCCGACGGCCAGCGTGACCTTGGTGCCCTCGACCGTGGCGGCACCCGAAAGCGTGGCCATAAAACGCCGCGAGACCAGGTTGTAAAGCTTCCACTCCTCGGGCCGCATCTTGTCTGGGCTGCCCACGCCGGTCGGGTAAATCGGCGGGTGGTCCGTAGTCTCGGTCTTGCCGCGCGTCGGGTGCAGCGTATCGGCGCGGCCGAGCGCCCGTGCCACCTCTGCATAAACCGGCACCTCAGCCAGCATCTTCAACGTGTCGCGCAGGTCCAACGAGCTCGGATAGACCGTGTTGTCCACACGCGGGTAAGAAATATAACCATCCATGTATAACGACTCGGCAATCCGCATCGTCCGCGCCGGCGAAAGCCCCTCGGCCGCGGCCGCCGCCTGCAGGCTCGTGGTGTTAAAAGGCGTCGGGGGCTGGACCTTGCGCTGCTTGGTCTCGATGCTGGCGACAACCGCCTGCTTAATGCCCGCCACCGCCGCCATCGCGGCCTCGGCCGCCGCCTCAGACTTAAAGCGCTCGGTCGCGTGCCCGGCCTCAA
Organism: Coriobacteriia bacterium; assembly: GCA_009779015.1. GTDB lineage: Bacteria > Actinomycetota > Coriobacteriia > Coriobacteriales > UBA8131 > WRFC01. The sequence goes on from WRFC01000115.1 coordinate 1,421, forward strand.
AATCCTCGCCCGTAGCGCTGAACGCACCTTTGATGACCCAATAATCCTCGGGGATAAAAGCCTGGCGTTCCTTCTCCCGAGCTACTATCAGGGCCAGCGTGGGCGTTTGCACACGACCGGACGGACGGGTGCGGCCAAAGCCCGAGAAGCGCGCCAAGGTCAGGTAGCGGGTCAGTACGGCACCCCAGATGAGGTCGATCCACTGACGCGACTCGCCGGCCTGGGCGAGGTTCACATCCAGGTCCCTGAGCTGGCCAAAAGCGCGCTCGACGTCTGTCTTGGTAAGCGCCGAGTAACGCGCCCGCGTGGCCGGCAGCTCGGGTGCCACCTCGCGCACGACCATCAGGGCATCCGCGCCAATCAGCTCGCCCTCGCGGTCAAAGTCGGTGGCGATGATCACGCTGTCGGCCTTGCCGGCCAGGTTCTTGATCGAGCGGATAATGCCCTTCTCGGCCGGGTTCTTGCGCAACGGCGCATAAATCAGATAGGGCAGGGCCTCGACCTTCCAGGCCTTCAGCTCCACGCCGTCCTCGACAAAGGGCTTCTTCTTTTTAAAGGGCGGCACCGCCAGCGTGCCCGGCAGCTCGGCCTCGCTGACCACCCCGTCCTCGTCGGTCGCAAACCAACCCGACTTCTTTTTGTAACGCAAAGCCTCGGGAAAATCGAGCGAGAGGATATGCCCCTTCAACCCGATGGTCACCCACTCCTCACCGTCTTTTTGAAAACGGTAGACTTGGGTGTCATAGACCTTGTCAGCTTTCGGCTTGGCTGTCGAAAGCAGCTCGGCAATCTTTTTTGCAGCGATATTCTTCTCGGTAATAACCAGGCGCACTGAGGATTCCTTTCACATCAGCGTCTTTGCTGATAGAACTTGTGACTGTTTGCGACTTCCTCGAACGCCCTCAGAATCGAGTCAGAACACTATTAAGAACACTAATGGGCTATGCTACAACGCAAGTGGCCTGCTTGGCAAGCCACGAAACCCAGCCGTCTAGCCCTTCCAACGTTTTACTACTAAGGGATAAGATCGGGGCGTTGGGGTTCAGGGCCCGCACCGAGGCTGCAAAGCGGTCGCTGTCAAAGTCAAAGACCGGCAGCGTATCGACCTTGTTTAAGACGATCGCCTGGGCGGCCTCAAAGATACCGGGGTACTTGAGCGGCTTGTCGTCGCCTTCGGGGACCGAGAGTATCATCACCCGGGCATTCTCGCCCAGGTCAAAATCGGTCGGGCAGACCAGGTTGCCCACATTCTCGACGATCACCAGGTCAAGTGCTTTTAGGTCCAGGGCCGCCAGGGCACGCTCGATCATCGCGGCCTCGAGGTGGCAGGCACCGCCGGTGTTGATCTGAACGGCCGGGATGCCGGCGGCCTTGATCTTTTGGGCATCGACGTCCGAGGCGATGTCGCCCTCGATCACGGCCAGCGCAAACTGTTGGCGCAGAGCCTCGATGGTGGCCAAGATCAACGATGTCTTGCCCGCCCCCGGCGAGGCCATGACATTCAGCATAAACACCTGATGCTCGGCCAACAGGGCACGGTTTCGCTCGGCCAGGCGGTTGTTATAGCCGAGGATCGGCTCGTCTAGCTTAATCTCCATTCTCAACCTCAATGCTCTCGATATGTAGCTCGCGGCCCGCCAGCAGCTCAACGGCCAGGGCCTGGCAAGCGGGGCAGACCCGGCAGAACCGGTCATGTTCAAACTCCTCGCCGCAGACCAGGCAGCGCGAGCGCGGCTTAATGCGGTTGATTACCAGTTCGGCCTGCTCGGCCAGGGTCTGGGGCGAAAGCACCTCAAAGGCAAACTCCAAGGCCTCGGGCAAGGCCTCGTTCATCTCGCCGACAGTCAGGGTTATCTTGGTAATCCGTTTGGCCTGAACATTTCTGGCAGCTTGCTCAGCAGACTCCATGACGCTCAGCATCAGGCTCATCTCATGCATCTAGTTACCAGGCCAATCGGCTCTGCAGCCTTAAGCTGCCGCCTCTTCGGCTTTTTGCCTGGCCATCCGCCTCGAGATGACAATCCGCGCCATGAATAGAGAGGCCTCATAAAGGATAGTCAAGGCCGCAAACATCAAGATCATCGTGATCGGGCTGGCATCTGGGGTGATGACAGCCGAGATGACCATTAAGACAATGTAGACGACCCGCCATGACTTGCGTAGTTTTTTATAGGGGATGATATTGAAAACGGTCAGGTAAAAGACGATCAGGGGCAGTTGGAAGGCCAGGCCAAAGCCCAGCTCAAAAAGGATGATCGAGCCCACATAAGAATCGGCAAAAGGCAAGACGTTGCCGATACCTTTGGCCTGATCTAACAACCAGCCAAAGGCCGGGTCAAGGATCACGAAATAGCAGAAAATGGCACCTAAGAAAAAGAGCAAAATGGCCACAATAAAAGTCGGAACCACCCAATGGCGTTCGTTGGGCTTGAGGGCGGGCAAGAAAAAGGCAAGGAGCTGCCAGACCCAGATGGGCGTGGTAGCTAAGAGGCCAAAGAAGAACGAGACCTTAAAGCGCAAAGCAAAGGCGCCAAAGACGTCCTGGACATTCAAAATATGGTAAGTCGAGAGGTCTGCTGCCCCCTTTACCTGGGCGGCGATCTCGGGTGTTGTGACAAATTGAATGATTGGGCGAACAAGTATATATACCAGTGTGTCCGAGACCA
>WRFC01000116.1 GCA_009779015.1 Coriobacteriia bacterium
CTCAGAAGCGGCGGCCCCCGAGGCCGATAGCGGGTCGGGCGGTGCGGCTGATGCCGGCGATGCCCAGACCAGCCCTGAAGACAGTACGGCGCCTGTTGACAATGCGGCCGCTGGCCTTGCTTTGGCACCGGCTAGCGGGCTTCAGCCCCAGACCGGCAGCTTGCCCGTGATCGAGTCCGCTGTCGGCTCAGGCGGGCTGGGCGGCACTGGCTCAGGCGGCGCAGGCAGTGGCGTCGGCACAATTGATGACGGTACCGGTTCAGCCGGCAGCAGCACCAGCGGCAGCGGCATCAGCCCCAGCGCCGTCATCGGCAGCGACGACGACGGCCTTTCTCCCTTTGAGAAGGGCTGGAAGCTGGGCGACCCGCGCATCCCGAGCTTTGGCACTGCGGCCACGTTCCCTCTGTTCGTGCCGACTTCTATCACCAATGGCGTCTACCCGGACACCATCCAAGCCTATGTACAGATGCCGGTCGACCCGGACTGGGCCCTGGCCACTGCCACACAGGGCTATTACCCGGGCGCCCGCGTGCAGCTGATTGGCTATAACGACAACGACTATGTCTGGGGGCATGTGCCGGACAGCGAGTCTTACTACCCATCGCCCGACGGTTTTGCCAACAACTCGGCCATCCATTGTATCGACCCAGGCAAGAACGCCCCCGATTATGGCGGGGCAGGCATCATCACCCTGAACTTCTACCGCATTGTCTCTTGGAACGGCCAGGACTGGTATGAGTACTTCGGCTACGGCAAGATGCCTGGTTACCAGAACTATTACGGTGACTTCTCGCAGCAGAACATGGCGCTCTATGTCCGCATCCCGGCCATCCATGAGGGCTACATCAACATCAACAAGAGCAGTGCCAGCCCCACCATCACCGACCAGAACGGCCTCTATTCGATGGACGGCATCAAGTACTACATCTATGACACGGCGGCGCTGACCAACCGGGTCGGCTCCATCACGTTGGACGAGACGGGCTTTGGCTTTGCCGGCCCCCTGCCCTACGGCAACTTCTGGCTGCAAGAGGCCCCCAAGGCAGAGTGGGCGCAGCCGGCGCGGAGCAGCGGGTACGCTCAGAGCACGGCTGTGCTGAGGGCCACCTTGAGCGCCTTTACACCGCTTGACCATAACAATAACCAGGCCGTGTTCTTAGATGCCACAGACACCGCCCTGGCCAGCAACGTCGGCGTGCTGGTCAAAAAGATCGACTCTACGACCGGCACAGCCTCTGGCCAAGACGGTAACAGCCTGGCCGGTGCGCAGTTCACGGTCCGCTACTGGGACGGCTATTACAAGACAGTGAGCGCTGCCGAGGGCTCGGGCGCCCCCACCCGGACGTGGGTGATCGAGACGTCCAGCAACGGCAGCGCCAGCCTGGCCAACACCGTGGCCGGCAGCAGCGCCCTCTACTATTCGGCCACCGGCAGCCCGGTCATTCCGCTGGGGACAGTTGTCATCCAAGAGACCAAGGCCCCCGACGGCTACCTGCTGCCCTCTCCGAATGCCGCTTACTTGCAGCAGGTCACACTAGACTCGGATTTGACCGGCGTCGTTGGCCTGAACGTCACGACCGTCTCGGAAGTGCCCCGCTCGCTGCTGCTGCAAAAGACCGACGCCCAGACCAAGGCTGTGGTGGCCGGCGCGGAGTTTAAGCTCTATCAAGAAAGCACGCGCGGTGCCGGCGACTGGAAGCAGGCCTACGGCACCAAGAAGACTGACTCCCAAGGCCAGGTCACCTGGTCTCCGATGCAGGCCGGCTCGTATAAGGTCGTCGAGACCAAGGCCCCGGCCGGCTATATGCTGCCGTCTGAGGCCGGGTTCTCGGATGAGAACACGTTTGTCGTCTCGGCCAGCAGCACCACCGCCGTCACGACCGTGAGCTACTCCGACTACCAAAAGGCGCAGATCAAGGCCTTAAAGACCGATACGCAGACCGGCGAGCCCGTGGCCGGCACCGAGTTCACGCTCTACCGCTATCCGGGGCTGACGCTGAAAAATGGCGTCTTGTCCTCTGATGTCAGCAAGATCATGCCCGATGACCCGGCTTGGCAAGCAGTATCGGTTCAAGTCGCAGGCGACGACGGCCGAGTGGCTTTCCCAGACCTCGCCTACGGCTATTACCAGATCAAAGAGACGCGGGCAAACCCGGCCTATATGTCCCCGGCCGAGGCTGGCACAGAGCCGGCGCAGCTCGTTATAATCGACAGCAAACTGCCCTCGACGACGGTCAACCTGGCCTTTGGCGACTACCAAAAGGCGCAGATCGAGGCCTTAAAGACCGATACGCAGACCGGCGAGCCCGTGGCCGACACCGAGTTCACGCTCTACCGCTATCCGGGGTTGACGCTGAAAAATGGCGTCTTGTCCTCTGACGTCAGCCAGATCACGCCCGATGACCCGGCTTGGCAAGAGCAAGCGGTTAAAGTCACAGGCGACGACGGCCTGGTAGATTTCTCTGGCCTCGCCTACGGCTATTACCAGATCAAAGAGACGCGGGCGAACCCGGCCTATATGTCCCCGGCCGAGGCTGGCACAGAGCCAACGCAGCTCGTCATCATCGACCGTCAGCTGCCCTCGACGACCGTCCGTCTGGCCTTTGACGACTACCAAAAGGCGCAGATCGAGGCCTTAAAGACCGATACGCTGACCGGCGAGCCCGTGGCCGACACCGAGTTCACGCTCTACTGCTATCCGGGGCTCGTGCTCAAAGATGGCGTCTTGTCCTCTGATGTCAGCCAGATCTTGCCCGATGACCCAGACTGGCAAGAGGTTGCAGTCCAAGTCACAGGCGACGACGGCCGGGTGGCTTTCCCAGACCTCGCCTACGGCTATTACCAAATCAAAGAGACGCGGGCAAACCCGGCCTATATGTCCCCGGCCGAGGCTGGCACAGAGCCGGCGCAGCTCGTCATCATCGACCGCCAGCTGCCCTCGACGACCGCCAGCTTTACCTTTGACGATTACGAGGACACCACGGTGACCGGCCAAAAAACAGACATCGAGACAGATGCGCCGATCCCCGACACAGAGTTCACGCTCTACAGGTACCCCCAGATCGAGGTCGTAGACGGCCGTGTGGTGACCGATACGAGCGCCATATTGTCCGATGATCCGGCCTGGCAAGAAGTCGGTCAAACCGTCACCGATGAGGACGGCAAGTTCTCTTTCACGGGCCTGCCCTATGGCTTTTATCAGCTTCGCGAGACCAAACCGAACCCGCTCTACAAGTCCAATGAAGAGACCAGCAAAGAGGCACCGCGGCTTCTGGTCATCGACCGCGACTTCACAGGCGAGGCCCAAGTCTTCTCTGACGAGCTGATCAAGGTCTCTGTCGAGGTCTACAAAAAGACGATCAGCAAGACGTCGAGCGCCTTGGACGGCAGCCCCGAAGATGCTGCCAACAACGTCGGCAGCGAAGAGTACCAATACCAGTTTGGCGCCCGTAACACCTCAAACTGCTACTTGGACGAGTTCGTGATCACTGACGACCTCACGCCCTTGACCGCCCAAGGCTTACGGCTGACCACCCTTTGGACCGGCACGAGCCCGGCCGGCCTGGACTTTGACGGACGCGTTGCGGTGCTCTATCAGACGAACAAGACCGCCAAAGCAACCATGCCGCTGTTTGCCCAAAGCCCGCTCCAAGGCAACCCCGATAACCCAAACAACCCTCAAAAGGCCATGTACCTTTCCGAGCATCCCGGCTTTAAGGTCTGGAAAGAGGGGCTCTCGACCACGGCCTCGAGCCGCTTGGACGTCTCGGCGCTCGGCCTGGCCGACGGCGAGTACGTTACGGCGATCATGGCTGTCTATGGCGGAGTAGACAAGGACTTTTACACGGGCAGTGGCTATGCGGGCAGCCAAGGCGACCCCAACAGCCTGCGCACAGGCGACCAGACCCCGTTTGCGAGTGTCGGTAAGATCCTGGATTGGGAGTACTCGGTCGTCGCAACCAAAGGGCTGAGGCCTTATTCGGACGACGCCCAGGCCGGTGCCCAGGCCGATGGCCAGACCAGCGCCCAGGACGGTGCCCAGGCCGATGGCCAGACCAGCGCCCAGGCCGATGGCCAG
>WRFC01000117.1 GCA_009779015.1 Coriobacteriia bacterium
ATCACAGATAAATAGTGCATGCCCCCTATGCTCCTATCAGTGAACATAGTATGGTGCACGCATTCTGTCAATCAACGGTAGCTTAAGAGCGCTATTTTTTCTAGAAAGCACCGTTCGCACGTAAAAACATACCGTTCACAATGCATTGTGCAAATATTGTTTATCTGTTTTTCACACTTCGGCGACACTCTCGCTCTCTTCGCCGGCCTTTCAGCGGGCCTTCAAGTGCTGGTGCCAAAATCATCATGATGTGCGTTGCCGAATGGTGCCAGAGCACCGCCGTTCTTCTGCGGTAGTATTGTGAAAGCATAAACAAGTGATATTCGTGCGTTTGAATTATCGCCTGAACAGGTCATCCAACGGCTCATTCGGCGGTCAGTTATCAAAGGAAGGAGAGCAGATGTTTTTTGAGCAGATAACCACTCCGGGGCTCGGTTGTTTTTCTTACGCCATCGGCTGCCCGCTGGCCGGCCTGATGGCCGTCGTCGACCCACGCCGTGACATCGACGTCTACCTGCGCCTGGCCGCAGAGAACGGCATGCGCATCACGCAGGTCTTTGAGACCCATGTGCACGCCGACCACGTCAGCGGCGGGCGTGAGCTGGCCCGAGCAACCGGCGCGGACGTCTACCTGCACGAGAGCGCGCCCGTCGGCTACGCGGCCAAGAAGCTCAAAGAGGGTGACGAGTTCAAATTCGGGTACGCCGCCCTACGCGTTCTGCACACGCCCGGGCATACGCCCAACTCGATCTCGCTGGTGGTCACCGACCTCGCCCGCTCGCCCCAGCCCCAGATGGTCTTGACCGGCGACCTGCTTTTTGTGGGCGACATCGGCCGGCCGGACCTGCCTGGCGCCGATATCTTAGAAGAGCAGGTGGCCAACCTCTATCACAGCCTCTACGTAAAGCTGGCCGGGCTGCCCGACTACCTTGAGGTCTATCCCGCGCATGGGGCAGGGTCGCTCTGTGGCAGCGGCATGAGCGCCAAGCCGTATAGCACGCTGGGCTACGAGCGGCTGGCCAACCCGATGCTCAAATACGCCAACCAAGAGGACTTTCGCAGTGCTGTCCTGGCCAACCTGCCGATGCGCCCGCAGAGCTTCTCGGGCATCATAGCCGCCAACCTGCATGGCCCCGCATTACTCGACGAGCTTGATGGGCGCGGTGAGAACAGCGGGCGCAGCGGCCAGCCCGCCGTGACCGCCGCCCCGGGACAGCCCGCCGTAGACGCCGGCCCTGGCCAGCCCGTCGCGTCCGGTCGGCCCGCCGCAGACGCCGCGTCTGGCCAGCCCGTCGCGTCCGGCCAGCCCGCCGCGTCCGGCCAACCTGCCGGCCCTGGCCAGCCCGCCGCCCTTGAGCCAGACGGCCCCGCCCTCAGCCCCGCGCAGACCGAGGAGCTGATCGCCTCGGGCGCCCTGCTCTTGGACCTGCGCGACGCCCTGGCCTTCGGGTCCGCCCATATCCCAGGCAGCGTCAATGTCGATTTCTCCAACGGCCCCGAGCTGAACTGGGCAGGCATGGCGGTCCCTCCGAACACGCCCCTCGTCCTCGTCTTGCCCGCCGACCAAAGCTTTGGCCTGGCCCGCACCGAGCTGCGCCGGATCGGGTACGACGCGGTCCAAGGCTGGCTCAAAGGCGGCCTCAGCGCCTGGATCAACAGCGGGCGCGAGACGCTGGGCTTCTCCTATATGTCTGCGCCGGTCCTGAAAAAGAGCATGGATGGGCCAGACGCACCCATCCTGCTCGACGTCCGCGCGCCGGCCGAGTTCGACACCGCACATATCGAGGGCGCGGCCCACCTGGCCTTTGACCAGCTGGTGGCACTGGACGAGTGCCCCATAGCACCCGATGCCGACGTCGTCGTGATCTGCCGCAGCGGCTTTCGCGCCGCAATTGCCGCAAGCCTGCTAGAAAACAAGGGCTGCCGCCACCTGACCATCCTGGCCGGCGGCATGAACGCCTGGGGCAACGCCCAATAACCCGGGGCAACGCCCGGTTAACCTGGTGCAACGCCCGATTACGCCCAGAATAGCAATACCCCCGAACGCACCATAGGTGCCCTCGGGGGTATTGGTGGAGCATAGGGGACTTGAACCCCTGACCTCATGGCTGCCAGCCACGCGCTCTCCCAACTGAGCTAATGCCCCACAGCGACCGCTTGCGCAGATCACGAATCGAGATTGTACCATAACAAACCCTCTGCCAGATTCTGAGAATCCTCTAATTTCAGCCGCATCGGCTTTGCCCTCTGAAGATGCAGGCGCCCGGACTGCGCCTTTTTTACCAATCTGCCCCGCGCCTCGCGCAAAACCCCCGGCCCCCAAGCCTGCGTGGTTGTACCAGGTAAAACCCGGCCCGCTTTTCTCCGCATAATATTACTGAGGCCGGGCTATCAGAAAAGTCCGAAGATTTTCAAAAAAATCACACCAACATCCAAAATAATAATAATGACATTGTGGTGGGGCTCTGATAGCATGTCCCCATGTAGATAGCCATTTAACTTCATAGATTGAGCCCAAAGATCGTCTCTTGGTTTTTTATATAGGCCAGAAGGCCTGGGTTCAGATGTTGGAGGATGACTGTTTCGTGCTATAAAGGGCAGTGATTCGTTTCAGCCTACGTCAGTTGCAGGTAACTCGAATGAATCGGTAGATATAGGTGAGGAGGAATAGTTGGAGTCGATAAATCTTTCTCGTGTCAGCGCTGAGGATACTGCCACAGCGGCTGCGATCGCCAAGGAGGCTGATGTCAACTTGGATGATTGCTACCAATGTGGGAAGTGTACTGCTGGCTGTCCGATGGTTCACGCCATGGACTATGCGCCTCGGCAGATCATCCGCATGCTTCAGTTGGGTCTAACTGAGAAGGCGGTGAATGCCAAAAGCCCCTGGATCTGCGCGACTTGCCTGCTCTGCTCGGCACGTTGCCCCCAGGGTGTCAACATCGACGGCATCATGTTAGCCACACGTCATGCCGCTAAGAACAGGGGGCTTCGACCAGAGCCAGATGATGACAAGTTCGATGACATCTTCATCTCCGGCGTTCGGATGTTCGGCAAATCAAACGAAGCGATCCTCGCGGCCCGGTACAACCTGGTCTCGGGGCACCTCTTCCAAGATGTTGTGAACTTCCCCAAGATGCTGGCTTACGGAATGGTCGGGCCAAGGATCCATTCGGTCAAGAATAAGGCAGCCGTCCGCCAAATGGTAGACCGGGTGCTGAAGACAAGGGGTGAGCGGCCATGAGCGCATCGATGCGTTATGCTTACTTTCCCGGATGCTCGGCCGCTGGGTCTGGGATCTCTTTTACGCTGTCGGGCGATTACGTCGTCAACAAGATCGGCTTAGAGCTGGTCGAGATACCCGATTGGTGCTGCTGCGGCACTTCGGCGGCGCTGCTCACCGACCGCAACCTGGCACTGGCCTTGCCCGGGCGGTCCCTGGCGATTGCCGAGGCTGACCCCTCGACGGCAGGGCTCGACGTGGCCACGCCTTGCGCGGGCTGCTTTGCCAGCCTGAAGGGCGTCCAGCACTATGTGCGGCAGAGCCAAAAACACCGCGAGTTCGTAGAGTCGCTGGTCGAGATGCCTTATGCGGCCTCTGCCGAGATTTTCTCGCTCTTAGAGCTGATGTGCAAAGACACGCCGCGCGAGGCCATTGACACGACGATCAGCCATAGCCTGCGGGGCGTCAAAGTCGCCTGCTATTACGGCTGCGCGCTGGTGCGCCCGCCAAAGGTGACCCAGTTCGATGACCCCGAGAACCCCCAATCGATGGAAGGGCTGCTGGCCTTGACCGGCGCTGAGCCTGTGGACTGGGCGTTCAAGGTCGAGTGCTGCGGGGCGGCCCATCAGATCACCGAGCCCAAAAACGCCCGCGTACTGGTCGAGCGCATCTTTGAGGATGCAGCGGCCAACGGCGCCGAGGTGATTGCCACGGCCTGCCCGCTCTGCTGGATGAACCTGGACCTCCGCCTCGGCGAGATCAACAAGCACCGCGCCGAAGAAGGCAAGCCGATCTTTGACATCCCGGTCTATTACTTTACCCAGCTGCTCGGCCTGGCCATGGGCGGCAA
>WRFC01000118.1 GCA_009779015.1 Coriobacteriia bacterium
ATACGTCCCCATTGGCTCATTTGATAGCTAACCCAATCCGACAACGGCGGCGACGTGGGCCATGACTTCTTTCATGGTCTGATCGTCTAGCGCGCCGACATGCTCTAGGCGGCCTGCTTGTATCCTCGCGTCTAAGTCCACGGCCCGCATTGCCTCGCATTGCACGTAGCCCTGGATTGGGTTATCGGCGCCGATCAGAACGTGCAGAGGGTACTCGTTATCCCTTGACGTGATTGGGGCGACAACGGTCAGCGACGACATGCTATTGATTGGCCAAGGGCTGATTACGACTGCATAGTGCCTGCCTGCCGGCTCATGTCTTTTAGAGGGGTCAAAATTAATACTGACAATATCGCCTTGTTCAAAGATCATGACCGCCACGCTTCTTGCTCTTTACCCTCCAGATCATCGCTTGGCCAAGCGTCTTGATTGTTCAGCCTGCCACCCTGGTAAGCCAGCAGCAGTTCTTCAGCGGTGATTTTTCTTGATGGAGAAACACGGCGGTGCACTTGGCTACCTGGCAGTAGCTCTAAGTGCCCGGCGGCGTTGAGCTCGATCTCGACACTGTCACCGCGCTTCAAACCAGCACGCCGCAGCATCTCTTTTGGTATGCGTATGGCGTCGCTATTGCCCCATTGCACAAGTCTCGTGGCCACACCGAGCCTCCTTTCTAGTATATACACCAGTATATACTATCTATCTCAACACGATATCGTAAACTCACTTTCCTTTGGGTAAGATGTGCGGCGGCTACGACTAGCAATGTAGAATCATCATGGTTTCTAATGTAAGATTTACATTTACTTTAATGTAGAATTAACATATGTTCTAGTGTAGGATCAGCAGCGTTACCAGGTGCCTTGCGTGTGCGCGGTATCTCTTACGTCTATTTCTCAAGGAAGTGGTATGGTTTATATCGAGCGTTCAATCACAGGAAAGCTTAGAGAATTGTCTACTCAGTTCCCTGCTGTATTTTTGACGGGGCCTCGGCAAAGTGGAAAAAGCACGCTGCTGGCCCACACCTTTCCTGGTTATGCATACTATAACCTGGAAAACGTTGACACACGTGAGTTCGCGATCGACGACCCCCGAGGCTTTCTGGCGGCTTGCGGCGGCAGGGTCATCCTGGACGAGGTTCAGCGCGCCCCGAGCCTCTTCTCGTATTTGCAAACAACGATTGATAGAGAGAATGAGCCCGGCATGTATCTGCTTTCCGGCTCTCAGAATTTTCTCATGCTCAAAGGTATCTCGCAGTCTTTGGCTGGGCGGGTCGGAGTCCTGACATTGCTGCCTTTCACGATTGGCGAGATGAAGGCTGGCGGTTTTTCTTTGAACTCAGCAGAAAGCTGGATCGTTCAGGGGTGCTACCCGCGGGCCGTGACCGAACGAATACCACCAACAAGTTTTTATCCCAGTTATCTGAGCACCTATGTCGAGCGGGATGTGAGGAATGAGGCCACGGTCAGGGATGTCGCCCGTTTTGAGACTTTCATCACGGCTTGCGCGGCACGGGTCGGTAGCCTGATCAATCTCTCGGACCTCGGAAGGGATATTGGCGCAGATGCGCGGACCGTCTCGTCGTGGCTGTCGATACTCGAAGAAAGCTATGTGGCGTTCAGGCTCTCGCCGTATTATCGCAATGTGGGAAACCGGCACGTCAAGACCGCGAAGCTCTACTTTTATGACACCGGCCTGCTCTGCTCGCTGCTGGGCATCGAAACAGAAGGCGAGCTGAGCTCAAGCAAACGGCTGGGGCCGCTCTTTGAGAACGCGGTGATTGCCGAGAAGCGCAAGCAGGTCTACAACCAAGGCAAAACGCCCAGGATGTTCTTCTGGCGCAACAATGGCGATAAAGACAGAGAGGTCGACCTTGTGCTTGAGAGGTCGCTGGACCATCTTGAGCTCTTTGAGGTCAAATCATCGCAGACTGCAAACCGCAGCTACTTGAATGCTATGGAGAAGTTCATCAAGAACAGCTCTGCCGAATGCTCGGCCCAGGTCGTGTATCGCGGAGACGACTTGCAGTCTGCCAGCGGGCCGGGTTTTCTCAATTGGCGATCAATATAAGACGCGGATGTTTTGGCAAAACCGGCAAGAGTCAATGGGGGCGCCAGCGGGACGGGGATAGCGCTGAGAGCCGCGCTCCCAGAATTGTCGCGCTCTCAAGCGGGCTTGGTGTGCTAAGTAGCCTGCTAAGTAGCCCAGCGGCAGGTGAAACGCGGATTCTGCCTAAAATGACCCAAGATGAACGATTCTCGTCAATCTAAAAAACAATGGGAGAAGAAAACACCAAATCTACCAGCGCGTTTACGAAGCTGATGAATCTGGTGTGGGAGTAAGACCAACGAATTCCATTCATTTGGAGTCATTTTAGGCAGAATCCGGCTTTCGCTTGCCGCGTAATGGGCACCCCGTGGCCAATCGACCAGTGACTCCTATCCAGGCAAGGGCTGATGGCCAACAATCCCAAGAGGCCGAAACGTCGTACCTGTTTTTTCGCGGGTTGATTGAAGCGTAGTGGATCAAACGCCCAATGGCTTATAGCGCTCTGGCCGGCCAGATTGCCTGGCCGCACGCGGGCCGCGCTTCGGGCCGCGCCCGGGCTGTTTAGTAAATCGGGGTGCTGCGTTCTTCGATGAGGTCGCGGAAGCGGATGTAGGGCTCGTCGAAGGCCACGACTACCGAGCCGGTGGCGCCGTTGCGGTTTTTGCCGACGATGATGCGCGCGCGGTCGCGGGGCAGCCGCTCTTCTTTCTTGGGCTTGGCAGCGCCGGCGCCGGCCGGTGCAGAGTCGTCATCGTTCTCCTCCCAAGGCATGGTGCGCTCTAAGAAGAGCACGACGTCGGAGTCTTGCTCGATGCTGCCCGACTCGCGCAGGTCCGAGAGCATCGGGCGCTTGTCGTTGCGCATCTCGACGCTGCGCGAGAGCTGGCTCAAGGCAATGATGGGCACGCTCAGCTCTTTGGCCAAGATCTTCAGGCCGCGGGTCAGCTCGGCCACCTCGATGTAGCGCTGGCGCTCGTAGCCGGTGCGCGAGGGCTGCATCAGCTGCAGGTAGTCGATGACGATCAGGCCCTTGTCTTTTTCGACGCCGCGCAGTTGGCGGCGGGCCTTGGCGCGCAGCTGCATGAGGTTCAGCGACGGGTTGGCATCGATGAAGACCTTGCATGCGTAGAGCCGCTGGCAGGCAGCCGAGACAAAATTCCAGTTCTCGAGGCTGAGGTCGGCCGTGCGCAGCCGATGGTGGTCGACCATGGCCTCAGAGCTGATGATACGCGTCGTCAGTTGCTCAGACGGCATTTCGAGGGAGAAGAACAAGACTGTGACGTCTTCTCTGGCGGCGTTCAGGGCGATGTTCAGGGCCAGGGTCGATTTGCCGATGCCTGGGCGGGCGGCCAGCGTGATGAGGTCGCCGCCGCGAAAGCCGGCCAGGCGCTTGTCGAGCTCGGCAAAGCCGGACGGCACGCCCAGCAGGCGGCGCTGGTCCTCGGCTTGTTCTTGGAGCCGGTGGGGAACGACCATGAGCAGCTCTTGGAGCGGCTCGAAGTCGGTAGTGATGCGCTCTTGCGTGACATCGAAGATGAACTTCTCGGCACGCTCGATGATCTCTTCGCTCTCGTCGATGGGGCTTGAGGCCAAGGCCGCGATGTTATGGGCCGCCGCGATGAGGGCGCGCAGCAACGAGTAGCGCCGCACGATCTCGACGTGATGCTCCCAGTTATAGACTGCGGTGGCGTTGTTGGCCAGCTGCACTAGATAGTTACGTCCGCCCGCCATGTCTAGCTCGGACTGCGACTCGAGGCGGGCGGCCACCGAGATCGGGTCGACAGGGATGCTGCGCAAGGCCAGGTCAAAGATGGCATTGAAGATGCGGCGGTGCGCGCTGCGGTAGAAGTCATCGGCACGGACCTTAGAGATGGCCTCTTCGACAACATCGGCGTCGAGGATCATGGCGGCCAGGACAGATTGCTCGGCCTCGATGTTATGCGGGTCGGCCAGGGCGGCCGAGATCGGGGTCATGTCTTCGGCCAGGTGCGTCGGGGCCTGCGGCGTGGGCGCCGGGGCC
>WRFC01000119.1 GCA_009779015.1 Coriobacteriia bacterium
CGCCAAGCCGGTCGCCGGGGCCTAAGACTGGCGTGCTGGCCGGTCTTCTGGCCTGTTGGCTGTGTTGGCCAGGCTCAGGCATAGAGCTCTTCTGGCGCGAGGCTGCGAAAACCGGCAGCGCTGATCACCGACTCGGCCTCGTCGGCCTTATCGGTGCGAAAGACATCGACGGCCCGGCCGCCTTCAGAAAGAAAACAATAGGCGTACTCGACATTGATGCCGGCCGCGTCAAAGGCCTCAAGCAGCGGCGCCAGGCCGCCGGCCACATGCTCGACCTCGACCGCAAAGACCTTGGTCAAGGCTGCCCGAAAACCCTGGGCCTCGAGCGCCTGACAGGCCTCTGCGGGCTGGTCGGCGATGATGCGGACGACGCCGAATTTGGCGGTGTCGGCCACAGTCAGGGCGCGCATCGAGATCGCCGCCTCGCCCAGAGCGCGGGCGAGGGCGGCCAGGCGGCCTTGCTCGTTCTCTAAAAAGACCGTCAGTTGGTCGACCATCATGATCAGTTACCTCCCTCGTTGCGCAGGTCAAAGACCCGCTTGGCCTTGCCTTCAGAGCGCTCGATCGACTTGGGCTCGACGACCTGCACATCCACGCTGACTTGGAGGTCGCTGCGCAGGGCAGCCTTGACCTTCTGTTCAAGCAGCTCGATGGAGCGGACCTCGTCAAACGGAAACTCCGGCGTGGTCTCGACCTTTAAGGTCACGTGGTCGAGCGGGCCGCGACGCTCGAGGATGATCTGATAGTAGCTGGTCAGCTCAGAAAAGGCGGACAGGGCCTGCTGGAACTGGCGGGGAAAGACATTGACGCCCCGGATGATCAGCATGTCGTCGGTGCGCCCCGAGATGCGGTCCATGCGCCTGAACGTGCGCCCGCAGGCGCATTCGCCAGGCATGATGCGCGAAATGTCACGGGTGCGGTAACGTATGAGGGGCGAGCATTCTTTAGAGAGGGTCGTAAAGACCACCTCGCCGTACTCGCCGTCTGGCACCGGACGCAGGGTCTCGGGGTCGAGTATCTCGATGATAAAATGGTCCTCGGCCACATGCAGTCCGTTCTGATAGCGGCACTCGCAGCTCACGCCGGGGCCCATGACCTCAGAGAGCCCGTAGATATCGACCATCTTGACGCCGAGCTTGGCCTCGATCTCTTGGCGCATCCCCTCAGAGCAGGGCTCGGCACCCAAAATCGCGCCGCTGACCTTGAATTCGTTGGCCGGGTCGTAGCCCATCTCGATGGCCGTATCGGCAATCAAGAGGGCATAAGACGGCGTGCAGGCCAAGATGTCCACGCCAAAATCGCGCATCATCTCGATCTGGCGCTTGGTGTTGCCGCTCGACATCGGCACGATCGTCGCCCCGCTGCGGATGCCGCCCTCGTGGGCGCCCAGCCCGCCCGTAAACAGACCATAGCCATAGGCCACCTGAAGGATGCTCTCGGCACCCCCGCCGACCTGGGCGATCGCCCGGGCAAAGGTGTCGCCCCAGACGTCGATGTCTTTTTGCGTGTACCCGACCACCGTGGCATGCCCGGTCGTGCCCGAAGAGGCATGCAGGCGCTGAACGTCATGCACATCAATGGCAAAAAGGCCAAAGGGATAAGCGTCGCGCATGTCTTGCTTGGTTGTGAACGGCAGGGCCTGAAGATCGTCCAGCGAGCTGATCGCAGCCGGGTCGACGCCGGCCTCGTCCAAGGCCTTTTGGTAAAACCCGATCTTGGCGTAGCAGTTCTGGGCGGTCTGGCGCAGGCGCTTGGCCTGCAAGGCCTCAAGCTCTTCGCGCCCCATGAGCTCGAACTCTGGCTGAAAATAACGCTCTTCTCCCCTGACTTGCCCGCACGAGTTCATTGAAAGCACTGGTTACTCCTTCTGGTCCGTCGAGCCGCTGGTGGCGGCCTCATTGGCGGTCGAATTATCGGTGCCCCCCGAGTCTGGCGCTGTGGCCTGGCTGCCGCTGCCGCTGCCGCTATTGTCTGCGGCGCCGGTCGAGCTGCCGCCGGTCGACGGCGTATCGGCGGCCGGCGCGACCGGCTTGGTGCCCACGTCGATCTTCTCGTCCACCGGGTCATAGACCGAATTAAAGGTGGTATCGCGCAAAAGCGCGCCGCTGGCATCGTAGACCTTGCGCGTCACAGAGATCTTCTTGCCGTTCACGCCGGCCTGGGTGACCACCTCTTGGCCGATCTCAAGGTCGGGGTTATTGGTCTTTTGGACCGCAAAGTCCTTGCCCGGCTGCCATGGCCCGGTCGTGCTCTCGACCCGGTAGCCCGGGTCGGTGCCATAAAGCGAGACCGTCAAATTCTTGCCGTCATAACCCGTCCTGATCAAGATCCAATTGTCTGTGTCGTTCTGCCATTGAAAATCCAACCAGGGATAATAGACGGCCGCATCGCGCCCGTCCGGGTATTGGAACTGGTAGAGGGCGTGGTTGGCACGGCTGACAATCGGGTAACCGGCGTCATAGACGGCGTTGAAGGTGGTTGTTGCAACTTGGCAGACCCCGCCCCCGACCGCGTCGACATACTCGCTGCCCGAGATGACCTTAGAGGTCACAAAACCGCGGTCGACCGTCGGATCGCCGACCGTGGCATTAAACGACCAGGTGGATTGCGGGGCGACCAGGGCATTGTTCAAAATGTTCGCCGCCACTTGGACATTGGTTGCCCGGGCGGCCGTTGAGAACCCGTATTGCGTGGTAAAGGTCGAGATGCGCTTGGTGATATGCATGGCCTCGGCGTCAGCGGTCGAGAAATCGGGTGCCAGGGTCGTGCTGCCCATGGCCACCTGGCGCGGAACAGGCCCCGAGCCGGGTGCGGGAAAGAGGATTTTCTCAAGGTCGGTGGCCAGTTTTTGATAGTCGATGCCCCGGCCATCGACGCTGGGGACGATGGTGACGGTGTTGCCGTCTGTTGTAAAGCTGGCGTTTTGGGGGGCTACCTGGATAGCTTGGCTGCCGACCAACGAGTCGATGCTGTCCTTCAGCTTGTCGGCCGAGACATTGGCCTGAAGGACCGCGTCGGCTTGCGATGTATCGACCGATGTTGCGATGACGCTGCCCAAGAGATTGCTGTCCAAGCTCCAGTCGCCGCTGTCCTCGTAGGTCAGATCGACAGGGCTGGCAATCGCCTGCTGGCAGTACGTGGCCAGGTCCTGGGCTTGGGAGGTCGAGATCAAGGGGGCAACCGCGCCCATCAAAGGGACCACATAGCGCGTTGAGCCTAAAAAGGCATCGTCCAAGGCCTGGGTGAACTCGGCGTCTTGGACGGCCACCCCATCGACTGCGGCAACCACCGCAAAGGCACCGTCTTGAAAGTCGATGTCGGCGTTGACGGCAGGCGTGCCGACCGCCTGGTTGATGATCTGCTCGAGCCCGGCGAGCTGGGTGGGGTCATAGCTCAAGCGGCTTGGGACGACGACGCCGCTGACCCAGGCCTGCCAACGCTCGGCCAGGGCGCTGGCGCCCCGTCCGACAGCATAGGCCTCTTCGGCCATGGTGCGGCCGTCGACGCTGACGCCCAAAGTCGAGGTCGAGATGCCCCATGAAAGCTGCTGGACGGGGTCGGCATCCGAGCCATCGACCGGGGCCAGGTCGCTGTTCAGCTCAAGCGGCGGCGCAATATTGCTGGCCGGGCTGGCCGAGCTGGCCGGGCTGGCCGCAGTTGTGCTGTCAGCGGCAGTGGGGCCGGCAACGGCGGCGACGGCAGCGGCGGCGTCGGCTGCAACATCGGCGGAGCCGCTGGTGGGGGTGCTGGCAGTGGTGCCGTCAGAGCCGCTGGTGGTGCCGTCGGCCGCACTGTCGGCAGAGCCGCTGGCCGCAGCCGCCTGATCTGAGGCAGCGCTCAAGACGCCTGACGCCGCCAGTGTTGTATCGTCCCGGTAGACCGTCACGTCGGCGCTATCGGCACGCGCGATCAACTCGGTGTCCAGCAAGTCCTCGGCCTCGTCGACCGTCAGGCCGCTGAGATCGATGCCGGCCACACTGACCCCATGATGGATCTTGTTCATGCTGCCCAAGAACTCAAAGGCCGCCAGTCCTCCGACTATGACCACCAGGCATAAGGC
>WRFC01000120.1 GCA_009779015.1 Coriobacteriia bacterium
GCCTGGCCTCGCCCCGGCGTCTGCCCTCGCCCCGGCACCGCCCCCCGGCTCAACCAAGGCGGCGGCCTTTTGGGCGGCGTCGGCGATTGCCCTGACGATGGCCAGGTAGCCTGTGCAACGGCAGAGGTTGCCGCTGATGGCGGTGCGGATCTCGTCCTCGCTGGGGTTGGGGTCCTGATGCAGCAGGGCCGCGCCCGCCAGCACCATGCCGGGGGTGCAAAAGCCGCATTGGACTGCCCCGGCCTGGGCAAAGGCGGCGTCTAAAAGCGCAAAGCCCGGGGTCTGGCTGTAGCCCTGGACCGTGGTTACCTCGCATCCGGCAACGCGTCCCATGGCCACCAAACAAGAGTTTACAAGCTGGTTGTCTAAAAGCACGCTACAGGCGCCGCACTCGCCTTCGCGGCAGCCGCATTTGACGTCGGTCTGGCCCAGCCCATCGCGCAAGACGTCTAAAAGGCGTGCACTGGGGTCGCCCATCCAAAGCTGGTCGTGGCCGTTCAAGCGAAAGCTGACTGTGGTCGGGGCGCTCATTTACTTCTCCCCAGTTTGCGCCAGCAGGCAGGCCAGGCTGTCTTCGGCCGTGAAGGGGATGTGGTTGATGGGTGCGCCGCCCAGCGCCTGCTCGACGGCGGCGGCGTAGGCGGCGGCCATGCCCACGAGGGGCAGCTCGCCCGCGCCTTTGGCGCCGTAGGGGCCGCCCGGGTAGGCCACCGGGCAGAGCTGTACCTGGATGTCGGGGACGTCGACGGCGGTGGGGATGATGTAGTCGCTAAAGCTGTTGTTGCGGATGCGGCCGCAGCTGTCGACGGCCATCTGCTCCATCGAGGCGTAGCCCAGGCCCTGGACGATGCCGCCCTCGATCTGGCCGATGACGGTGCTGAGGTCGATGGGCGTGCCGACGTCAAAGCAGCCCCAGCAGCCGACGGTCGTTTGGCTGCCGGTCAGGCTGTCGATCTGCAGCTCTACGGCCACGGCCGCCCACGAGTAGGTGGGGTAGGCGTCGCCCTGAAAGGCCTGGATGTCAAAGGGCAGCTGAAAAGCGGGCTCGGAAAAGTGCTCTTCGACGACCTGGTCCTGGCCGTCTTGCCAGTTGGCCTTGAGGTTGGCGGCGGCGCGGCGCAAGAGCTCGCCGACCGTCATCAACGAGCGCGAGGCCACGGTCGGGCCGCTGTTGGCAACGGCCGAGGTGTCGGGGTTGGCAATCAGCACCGCGTCGTAAGAAATGCCCAGCTCGTGCGCCACGATCTTGGCAAAGCCGGTCTTCAGGCCCTGCCCGATCTCGGTGTTAGCGACCAAGATCTGGACCTCGCCGCTGGGCAGCTTGTGCAGGCGCACCACGGCCTTGATGAGGTCGCGCTCGGCGCTGCCGGTAAAGCCGGCGCCGTGGTACCAGAGCGCCAGGCCGATGCCCCGACGGTAACGGCCGCTGGGCGGGGCGGCAAAGGCCGCGCGCTTTGGGCGGTAGCCGCTCATCTCTTGCACGCGGGCAGCCAGCTGGGGCAGGGGCACGTCAAAGTGATAGACGCCGCCGGTCGAGGTGGGGTCGCCCTGCTGGGAGAGCTGGGCGAGCTTGAAGTCCAGCGGCTCGACCCCCAGGGCGGCCGCGATATGGTCAAAAAAGCGCTCGACCGCAAAGAAGGCCTGGGGCGCGCCAAAGCCGCGGAACGCCCCCGCAGGGACTGTGTGCGTGCGCATGGCCTGCCCGCTGACCTGCAGGTTGGCGACATTATAGACACCGGGCGCGGCGATGATGGCGCGCTGTAAGACCACGGGGGTAAGCGTCGTATAGGCCCCGGAGTTAAAGCGCACATTGATGTCTAGGGCAGTCACCCGCCCGTCTTTGACGGCCGCCCGGTAGCGGCTTTGCGAGGGGTGGCGCTTAGAGGTGAACTCCATGTCCTCGCGCCGGTCAAAGACTGCCCTGATCTCTTGGCCGGGGGCCTTCATGGCCGCCACGGCCACCTCGGAGGCGAGTATCGAGGGAAAGGCCTCTTTGCCGCCAAAGCCCCCGCCCGTGCAATCTTGGATGACGCGCACCTGTTCGGGCGCCAGCCCGGTCACGCGCGCCAGGGCATCGCGGACGTAAAACGGGCATTGCATCGAGCCATGCGCCGTTAGCAGGCCGTTGGCAAAGACCACGCTGATGCCCTGGGTCTCAAGGTAGGCCTGCTCTTGGTAGCCCGTCGAAAAATCCTCTGAGAAAACGCGGTCGGCCGCCGTAAAGGCAGCCTCGATATCGCCCCGCCCATAGTGGTAGGCAAAAAAGGCCTCAGTGGACCCTTCGAGGCTGATGACAGCGGGCAGCTCTTCGTACTCGACCACTGTCGCCTCGGCCAGCCGCCGCACCTCGTCCAGGTCGGGGCCGGCGATGATGGCCACCGGGTCCCCGATGTAAAAAGCCTCGGTGTCTACAAACACGGGGCAGTCGTCTTCAACGATATGGACAGAATTAACACCTCTGATGTCGCTGCTGTCGGCGGCAATATAGCCGGCGGGCAGCTTGGGGTAAGTGATGTTTAAAATGCGGGCGTGCGCAAAGGGCGATCTCACGAGCTTGGCCAAAAGCAACCCGGCCCGAGGATAGTCCGAGACATACAACGCACTGCCCCGCACCTTCTCGGCATGGTCCTTTTTTACCACTGAGTCTGTTATTTGCGACATACCCCTACTCCCTAGACTGGATTTAGTTCCAGTTATCCGAGAGAACCCACATTCCTTTTCACCTACAGACAGTAAACACTTATCTGAAACAGTTTGAGAGGTTGAACGCCTCATAACTAGTAGACCATAACTCTTTGTATAAAGAAAGTCAAATTTATTTTAGTAGTTCTATCGGTTAGTTTGAATGATTTTTTCCAGATTTTCTTGAAGGTTTGGTCTGACCAGTCTATTAGAGTAGAGCAAATACACTTCGTTGCAAATTCCCATAGTGACATGAAAGGCCGTAATATACTAATTGGTTATGTAAAATACATATTCAGTATGTATTACTGAATTATTCGTATGGAGAAAAGCGGCCCTGCCCGCCTCAAAAGAAATGCCTGACCATCTGGCCAGGCATTTCTCCCATTTCTGCGCCCGCCTTGGCAGCGGGCCTATTATTTTGCGTTCGTAACCTTTGTAACCCTCGTAACCGACACCGACCGTTCAGGCAGGTTTTCGACAATAAAATAGGCTATGTAGACGGTCTGGGTTAACGGCTTTGTCCCTCGGCTTCCAATTTTTACAGCAGACGGGAGTCAATGTTATGAAACCCGATAACTCCCTCACTTTATGGTTTCTGCTTGCTGGTTAGAAGCGCTGGTTAGCAGCCGTTAGCGGCCTCAGCGGCAGTGAAAACGCGAAATCTGGCTGAGATGACGCCAAATGAACGGTTTTTTCGAGCGCCTCAGCCTCAAGAAAATCAGTAGCTAATAAATGCCCTGGTAGATAAGCCGTTTCAAAAAACGTCGATTCTTCGATCTGGAGAAAATCATTCATTTGGCGTCATCTCAGCCAGATTTCGCGTTTTCACTGCCGCTGGCCGCCCCACCCGCCCCACCCCACGCATGCACGCAGACCCGCCGTCGCCATGCGGAGCGGCTGCACGTCAGCCACGGCAGACGGCCGCCATGCGGAGCGGCTGCACGTCAGCCACGGCAGACGGCCGCCATGCGGAGCGGCTGCGCGCCGGCCACGGCAGATGGCCGGCCCTTCTCCTCATTCTTTTGCTGCTCTTTATTGGGAGGCAAGCGCGGAGGGCGCTGGGTAAAAGAGAGACTGGGCTAACTGGCTTGTCGTTTGTGTTATTAGCTTTTTGCCCCGCTTATGAAGCCTTGCTGCAAGAACCACTCTACTGAGGCTTCTAGGGCAGAGGTCTCGGCGGTGTAGGTGGCCAGGGGCTGCAGGGCTGAGATGCTGAGGAGGGCCGCCCGGATGTTGATTAGGCCGTCGCCGGGCGGGTTGTGGGCGTCGCCGGTGTGGTAGTTGTTGTGCACGTGGACGTGACGGATGTGCGGGGCGGTGGCCGCGA
>WRFC01000121.1 GCA_009779015.1 Coriobacteriia bacterium
TCGCCAATATTGCGGCCTTAGCTAGCCTGAAGCGGTAATTGCCGCTATCGCTTCATACTCTATCTGAGCCCGTTTCATTTGCAAAACCGTGTTGTGTGGATAGGCCCGGGTTTCACTCAAAATGAATCAGTGTGTTTTGAGGGGGTCGGGCTCTTTGTGGGGGTCGGGCTCTTTGTGGGGGTGAGGGGCGGGTTGGAGAAGGGCGATGATCTCCTCTGCGGTTATGGCTTGGGGGTAGATGAAGCGGGCCATGCGGTTGGCGGCGGTGGTGTAGAAGCTGTTGCCGCTGAAAAAGCTGCGCGGCTGGCCTTGGCTGACGATGCTGCCGTTGAAGAAGAGGGCGCAGCGGTCGGCGTATTGGGCGCAGAACTCGACGTCATGCGAGACCATGAGGACGCTCATGCCGTTTTGGCAGAGGCGTTGGATGATGGCCGCGAACTTCTGTTTAAAAAAGCTGTCCATGCCTTTGGTCGGCTCATCGAGCAAGAGCAGCTTGGGCTGCGTGAGCAAGGCCATGGCCAGGCCCGTGCGCTGCTGCTCGCCGCCGCTGATGTCGTAGGGGTGAAAGCCCACGAGCTCTTGGGTGTCGGTCATCTGGCAGACCCGCGAGACCTCGGCCTCGATGTCTTCGGGGCTGGGCTTTCGGCCGCGCCGTTTGGCCGTGGCGGCGGCCACGTCAACCAGGTTGTCAAAGACCGTGGCGCGCGTGAACAAGGTCTGCGGGTCTTGCGGCAGCGCCGCCAGGCCGGCATCGGTGAGGGCTTGGCCGCGGGTCTTGAGCGCGTTTTGGCCAAGCGTGCAAACGCTGCCCCGATAGGCATGGTTCTCGCCGGTAATGACCTTCAGCATGGTGCTTTTGCCTGTGCCATTGCCGCCGACCACGCAGACGAACTCTGAGGGGTAGACGTTCAAGGCCAGGTCTTTGACGATGTCGCGGCCATCGCGGTCATAGCGGAACCAAACGTCTTTGAGCTTGAGCACGGGGTTGGCAGATTTTTTAGAAATGGCCTGGTCAGAACAGGCTTGATGACGGTCGACGAGCGGTCTTCTGACTTGTTGGCAATGCTCAAAATGCTCAAGGTAGAGGCGCCCCTCGCGCACGGTCTGGGGCACGTCTTGATTGGTCAAGCCGCCGTCCACGGCCATAAAGACGCGTGTTGGTGTGGGCATGGCCGTAAGCATGGGGTCATTGTTGGCTTTCAAGGCCCGCGCCACCTGCGAAGCGGTGCCTGTGCAGATAATCTGGCCTTGCGCCAGCACAAAAGCCCGGTCGGCACGCGGCAGCGCCCCTTCGAGGCGATGCTCAGAAAGAATGATAGTCGTCCCGATCTCGTCATTGATCTTTTTTAAAGTGGATAAGAAATCCTCCGCCGCAATCGGGTCGAGCTGCGCTGTGGGCTCATCTAAGATCAGGACATCGGGCTGCATGGCCAGTACCGAGGCCAGGGCTAAAAGCTGTTTTTGCCCGCCGGATAGCTCTGAGACTTTTCGCTCATACCATTCTTGGATGCCAAAGAACGAGGTCATCTCGGCCACATGCCGACGGATCACACTCGTCTTGACGCCCAGGCTCTCGAGGCCAAAGGCCAGCTCGTGCCAGACCTTGTCTGTGACGATCTGGTTTTCGGGGCTTTGCAGAACGTAGCCGATGCGTTCGGTCTGCTCGCGTTTTGAGACGCTTTCGAGTGGCAAGCCGTCAAAAATGACCTCGCCACGGCGATCGCCAAACGGGCTGAGCACGGTTTTCAGATGGCGCAAGAGGGTTGATTTACCGCAGCCCGATTTGCCGCAGATGACGACAAAGTCGCCATTCTCGATCTTCAACGAGATGTCTGTGAGCGCATTGCGCTCACGCTCCGGATATCTGAAGGTCAGATTTTGGATCTCAATGAACGCCATACGGCTTCCTCTCTTACTTCGAGGGCAAAGGGCAGAAAACAGACAGCGGCATGGCTGAGATAGATGATGGCGGCCAAGGGCTGGATATCTGAAAGAACGAAGCGGTTGTAATACTCCACCGACACCAGGCCTGTAAGAATGCCGGTCACGCTAACTGCCATGAGTACCAGAAAGACTACGAGCAGCGTTTTATCGCGGGCATCAAAGCGATAGTTGGAGTAAGCCGTGCGCCCCGGCAGACCATAGCCGCGGGCGAGCATCGAGTCACCCGTCTCGATACCGCTTTCGAGTGCCCAGGTGATCATCACAGAAAGAATCTCTACCCCACTTCTGACTTTGGCCATAAACTTGCCTGAGCTGACGTCAAAGCCGATGCCCCGGCGTGCCGAGATGATCTTTTTGGTCTGCTGTATATAAAGCGGGACCAAACGCAAGGCCATCGAGATAATCAGCGAGATGGCCGGCACGATGCGGCCGAAGAGATAGATGAACTTGTCTGATGTCATGATAGCGTTATAGCTGACAAACCAGAGGATGACGCTGCCGATCATCGTCGCGCTGGCCAGGCCGTAGATGATGGCCTCAAGCGTGATGGGGTTGTAATAGAAATAAAAAAGTATCGTCACACCGCGATGATTGAAGGCCGGGTTGAATAATGCGGCGACGATCATAACCGGTAGAACAAAACCGAGGGCAAAGACAGCGGTCCTTCTCCCACCTAGATATATGGCATAAGTGATGGCGGCAATAAACGAGATGCCCAAGATCATTGGATGCATAAAGAAGATCGGCACCAGCACAACATAGCCAAAATAGAGGAAGTTGATGATTGGGTGGTAGCCCGCAAAAATGCTCCTCGCTCCCCCACCCTGGTCGCCACCGATCATCCCTGTCAGTTTGTTTTTCAATCGTGTCTCCAAACTCTCACGTTAAGCCTCGGCCCCCAAGAGCCCATACTTCTTTTTCACGCGCTCGAGTTTCTCGATCATTGGCCGGGCCAGCAGAATCAAGAAGAAGACGGTTGAGGCGGCGTGCACAGCATTCATCGGAATGCCCGAGAGATAGGTGGCCAACAAACCGGACAGAGAAACACCGCTGGAGGCAAACATCACCGCAGCCGCCGTATCGAGCAAAAGACCGTAGAGCACTAATGTCATGAGCCCGCCAAAAGCACAGAGAACGGCAATGCGCAGGCGTTCTATGCGTTTGCGGGCGCGGACATTCCAGCCCAGGCGGCTAGTGTCATACCATTTTGCCTGGGTGTCCAGCGGCGCCAGCATGGCGCCGTCACGGCTGGGCGCGCCAATAGTGGCCGCCAGACGATAAAAAAGCAGGCCGGCGATAAAGCCGATCAGCCCAAAGGCAAACATCTGCCAAGGCGTCCAGGGGCCCTGCCCAAAGACAAAATTGGAGACAAAGCCCGAAAGCGCGCCCACCATAAAGCCGCTCTGCGCGCCCAAGGCCGCACCGGATATGATGACCATGGCGACCACGGGCTTAAACTGGGGCACCATAAAAAAGGCCGCCCGCCCAGCCACGGTCAAGGCCACGAGCACTGCTATTACCACAAGCTCGCGGGCCTGCGGCTTGCGCCCTTCAAAAGACAGGCCAAAGGGGATAAGGGCGAGGCCGATGATGACCAGGCTGGTTGCGTAGTAGCTGCGGTCCTTGAGAAAGAAGATATCGATGGCGATGACTGCTGGGATAGCCAGCAGCACCAGGACGGCTGCCAGTTTTGTGCGCTTAGAGATACGCTGTTTCTCTGGTTTATACATAGGAATCAGGACCCGCCCGTCGCGTAATAGCCGCCCACGTCACGGCCGAGGTCGAGCGTGTAGCGCCAGGCCATCACATCGCCGTCGTGAAGCTTGTAGACACTGCTGCCATAATTGGGAAACCAGCCATTGACGCTGTACATCCAACCGGACAATTGCCCGCCATCAAACTCGTAGAGGTTGTCGATACCTTGAACGTAAGCGCTGTTATAGATCGGCGTAAAACGTGAGGCCATCTGGATGCCTCTGGCCTTGCACTCGGTATAGAGCACGTCAAAGGCCGACTCGCCATCAGTGATGCTGACTGTCGTGGGCGGCAA
>WRFC01000122.1 GCA_009779015.1 Coriobacteriia bacterium
ACGACCGGCGGCACAGGGGGCAGCTGCTCTGGTGCCCCGGGCTGCTGGTCTGGCGTTTTCGGCTGCTCGCCGCGGTATTGGCGCATCATCTCTTCAAGGTCGACTTTCCCCGAGAAGATCTCTCTGAGGGTCGGAGTCTGGGGAGGAGAGCCCGGTTGCTGCTTATTGCCTGGTTTATGCCCAGGAGTGTTAGAGAGGGGGATGCCGGCCGCTTGGGCCTGGGCCAGTGCCATCGCCCGCTCGGCCTCTTCACGTTGCTTGGCCTCGGCTGCGCGGCGCGCGTCGTCTTCTTCTTGCTCTTTGAGCTTTCTGGCCTTCTCGGCCAACAGCGCCTCTTCGCCAGCGATGTACTCGGGCCAGGTGTTGTTCAGCAAGGCATCCAAGGCCTCGCTCTCGACGGTCTCGCGCTCGAGCAGCACCTGGACCATCAGCCTCATCTGATCGCTGCGCTCGTGCAGCACCCGCTGGGCGATCTCATGTGCCGCGTGCATGATGCGCGCGACCTCTTCGTCGATCTTGCGTGCTGTGGCATCACTGTAATCAGGTGTCGAAGCGTAGTCGCGCCCCAGAAAGACCTCGTGCTCGGCCTGGCCGTAGACCTGGATGCCCAGGGCATCGGTCATGCCATAGCGCGTCACCATCTGGCGGGCCATATGCGTCGCCCGCTCAAGGTCGTTAGAGGCCCCGGTCGTGAT
Organism: Coriobacteriia bacterium; assembly: GCA_009779015.1. Taxonomy (GTDB): domain Bacteria; phylum Actinomycetota; class Coriobacteriia; order Coriobacteriales; family UBA8131; genus WRFC01. Next base: position 696 of record WRFC01000122.1, read on the forward strand.
ATCGTCACAGAAGATCTCTTCGGCCACACGGCCGCCCAAAAAGACCGAGAGGTCGTCGAGCATCTGCTTGCGGCTGTTTAAGAAGCGGTCCTCGGAGGGCAGCGAGAGCGTGTATCCCAGGGCCTGGCCACGGCTGATGATCGAGATCTTATGCACGGGGTCAGAGTGCTCTAAGACGTGCCCGACCAAGGCGTGGCCGGCCTCGTGAAAGGCGATCGTGCGTTTCTCTTGCTCAGTCATTATCCGGCTCTTGCGCTCAGGGCCGGCGATCTCGCGCTCCATGGCCTCGCCTAGCTCGGCTTCGGTGATCAGCTTTTTGCCCCGCCGCGCCGTCAATAAGGCGGCCTCGTTCATCAGGTTGGCCAGGTCCGCGCCGGTAAAGCCGGCCGTCATGCGCGCCAGCTTGGTCAGGTCGACGCTATGGGCCAGGGGCTTGCCTTCGGAGTGGACTTTGAGGATGGCCTCGCGGCCCTTTAAGTCGGGGCGCATGACGATGATCTGGCGGTCAAAGCGGCCAGGCCTGAGCAGCGCCGGGTCGAGGATGTCGACGCGGTTGGTGGCCGCGATGAGGATCACGCTCTGGTGGTCGTCAAAGCCGTCCATCTCGACCAGCAGCTGGTTCAAGGTCTGCTCGCGCTCGTCATGGCCGCCGCCCAGGCCGGCTCCGCGCTGGCGGCCGACGGCATCGATCTCATCGATGAAGATGATCGAGGGGGCGGCCGACTTGGCCTGCTCAAAGAGGTCGCGCACGCGCGAGGCGCCGACGCCGACGAACATCTCGACAAAGTCAGAGCCCGAGATCGAGAAGAAAGGCGTGCCGGCCTCGCCCGCCACAGCGCGGGCCAAGAGGGTCTTGCCGGTGCCGGGAGGGCCGACCAAGAGCACGCCACGGGGGATCTTGGCGCCCAGCTCTTGGAAGCGGGTAGGGTTAGAGAGAAAGTCTTTGACCTCTTGCAGCTCTTCGACCACCTCGTCGATGCCGGCGACATCTTTGAACTTCGTGGTCGGGCGCTCTTCGTGCGCCTTGCGGGCTTTACTTCTCCCGAATTGCATTTGCTTGTTGTTGGCGCTGTTGAACTGCCTGAACATAAACCAGAGGAGAAGGCCCAACAAGACGATTGTGATGACTGTGAAGAAGATCTGTTGGAGCATGCCCGAGTTGGAGGTATCGACGTGGAAGTTGGTGGTGTCGCGATGGGCCTGCATCAGGGTGTTCAGCGAATCGTCGCCGATGTAGGTAGAGGTGAAGGGGACGGCCTTGGACGTATCGGTCACGCCCTCGGGCAGGTAGGTGCCAGAGAGGGCGGCCGTGGAGGCCTTGTAGGTGACGTCGATGACCCGGTCCTCTTTGACGGCGGTCACAAAGTCGCTCGTGCTGAGGACGTCGGCCGTTTGGCGCGTGTTGAAGCCCGAGGTGAACTGCCAGATCATGAAAGCCATTGCAAGGAATAAAAGGACGCCGTATATGATAAAGACGCGTGGGTTCTTCAGTGTGTTCACTCGTTAGACTCACTTTCCAGTGTTTTTTTGTGTGACCGTTGTGTCATGCGACGAGGCGCCATTCAGCCAGCTAAGCGCTGTACACGCTGGGCTTGAGCACAGCGATATAGGGGAGCTCGCGGTAGCGCTCGGCGTAGTCGAGGCCATAGCCGACAACGAACTCGTTGGGGCAGGCCAGGCCGATATATTTGCAGTCGATGGCCACATCCTGCTTGCCTTCTTTGTAGAGCAGCGTGGCGATCTCGACCGAGAGCGGGTTGCGTGAGCGGAGGTTTTTGAGCAGGTAGGTCAGCGTCAGGCCGCTGTCCAAAATGTCTTCGACGATCAGGACGTGCCGGTCCTCGATGGAGTTCTCGAGGTCTTTGATGATGCGCACGACCCCCGAGCTCTTGGCTTCGGCGCCATAGCTCGAGACCGCCATGAAGTCGACTTCGACAGAGCCTTCTATATAGCGCAAGAGGTCGGCCATAAAAACAAAGGCGCCCTTTAAGACGGCCACCAAAAGCAGCTTTTGGCCGGCGTAGTCGGCACTGATCTGCCGGCCGATACGCTCGACCACGACTGCGATCTCTTCTTTTGTAAAAACTACTCTGACAAGATCAGGATGCATACCTTGTTGCATTTGAACTTGCCTCCTTGCTGATCGTTTTGTAGCTTTCACCATCGTTCTGACAACCGCTTTGCAGAGCTGGCCGGTGGGGCCGGCCGGTGGGCCGCTTTGCGGGGCCGCCCGCAGCGGCTGGCCGCCGGGGCCGCCCGGTGGGGCTGGCCGGTGGAGCCGCCCGCCAAAGCGCCGCCTCGGTCAGGGCAGAGCGGCAGCCTGCGCAATTCTCCACGTCAAACGTACTCTTTGCTCAGTGAATTATACTCAAATTTATGTCATTTTCCGTGTCGAAACCGCTGAGAGGCAGGCAACTCGTGCGGCTTTTTGCGACGTATGACAAGTGTATCACGCCCTCGCCGAACCTCTACCGCCCCTGGTATATCCGTTGCAAAGCCGACACGCTGAAGGCCTTGGATGACCGTGTTGATGTGCTGGGCCTCGAGGCGCTCGTCCGCTGGCATCACATATATGCACGCGCGCCGGACCAAACGGCGGAGCAGGACCGGGTCGAGCCCGCCCGCTTGCGCCGCTAATGTCGCGCACGGCCAGCCCTCGTCGTCGTGGCCTTGTTGGAGCAGCTCGGCGGCGGCGGCATCGACCAGTGATTCGAGGTAAGCGTCCTCGTCGGCCAAGAGGTCAAGGCTGCGCCCGAGCGTCTGGTGCAGCCGGGGGTTGCGGGCAAGCATCAGCGGGACCAGCTGATGGCGCACGCCGGCACGCAGGTAGCGGGTGTCGGCATTTGTTGCATCGTCGCGCCAGGGCTGCCCGATTTGGCGCAGGTAGCTGCGCAGTTGCTGGCTCTCGCAGGCCAGCAGCGGGCGAATGACCAGCGGCTGGGGGTCGCCGGCGGTGGCTGGGCACGGGCTTTTTGCCAGGATGCCGGCCAGGGCGCCGCGCCCTCCGCCTTTGATGACGCGCATCAGAAAGGTCTCGGTGCGGTCGTCGGCGGTGTGCGCCGTGATGATGCGCGGGGCGGGGGCGGCGGGGGTGGCGGGGGCGCCGGGGGCGGGGGCTGGGGCGGGGGCGCCGGGGGCGCCGGGGGCGGCGGCGGGGGCGTTCAGCTCTTGGAGCAGCTCGGCGGCCGCCTGGTAGCGCAGCTGCCGCCCCAAGGCCTCGACATTCTTGCCCGCAACAACCTCTGGCGCCGCCAGCTGAAAACGCCGCACGACGCACGGGATGCC
>WRFC01000123.1 GCA_009779015.1 Coriobacteriia bacterium
CCGACGACGGCCTCGTGGCCGAGATCAGCACCCGCCTGCGACACCTCTTTGACCTGGACTGCCAGCCTGGCCGCGTGAGCGAAACCCTACTCTCGATGAACGCCCTCGACCCGCAGTTCTTTAAGCCCGGCGTGCGCCTGCCCGGCTGTTTTGACGCCTTTGAGATGACCGTGCGCGCCGTGCTGGGACAACAGGTGACGGTCAAGGCCGCGCGCACGCTGGCCAAACGGCTGGCTGCGGCCTTTGGCAGCGCGCTGGCCTCACCGCCCGCAACTCTTGGGCACACCAGCACAACTGGGGCAGGCACGTCGGCCCAGCCTGCGCCAACAACTGCTGATGCCGCGCCAGAAACCGCCCCGGTCGAGGCTCCTTCAGAGCCCCCTCTGCTGCTGGCCTTTCCCCCACCAGAACGCATCGTCGCACTGGGCGACGCGGCCGCCGTCGCCGACCAGCTCGGCCCGCTCGGCGTCACCTCGCAACGCTCACGGGCAATCCTGTCCTTGGCCCAAAGCTTCGTCGATGGGTCGATCGACTACCGCCCCGGTGCCGACGCCAAGCTAGAAACAGAGAAGCTGGTGGCGCTCCCCGGCATCGGCCCCTGGACGGCACAATACATCGCCATGCGCGCGCTGGCCTGCCCAGACATCTTTTTGCACACCGATTTTGGGGTCAAGAAGGCCCTGGCCGGCTATTCTCCCGCAGAGGCCCTGAAGCTGGCCGAGCCTTGGCGCCCCTGGCGCAGCTACGCCACCATCAGCCTCTGGAACTGGCTCGGCCGCCCACCCGCCGCCTCAGCCAGACAGCAACAAAAAGCAGGCAGGACCGCCCCGCCCTCTCGGCTTCAAGTCCCGTAACAAAAAAAGCAACCCCCTGTAGGCCTAGGGCCTACAGGGGGTTGCTGGCGGGATGTACGGGACTTGCCAATCGCTTCACTGCCTACGGCAGATCGCGCTTGGAGGCCTCGCGCGCATCCGCACGCTCGGCCCTCCGGCCTACGGGCGCGCCACTGGCGCTCCCGCTTAACGGCCGGAGCCCTCTCGGCTTCAAGTCCCGTAACAAAAAGCAACCCCCTGTAGGCCTAGGGCCTACAGGGGGTTGCTGGCGGGATGTACGGGACTTGAACCCGCGACCTCTGGCTTGACAGGCCAGCGCTCTAACCAGCTGAGCTAACACCCCGCACCGGGTGGCTGCCTCTTCAATCGGGCCCTCGTCCGGGCCCTCGCCCGGGCCCTCGCCCAGCCAGCCGCAGAGCAACCGGCCACACACCAGGCAATCTAAAAAAAGCAGCACCGGTAATTCTACATGGAGAAGAGCCTTCTGTCTACTGTTCTAACAGCTCAAAATTGTTCTTTTGATAACGCAGGATGCCCGACTTCTGCATGCGCGAGAGCTCGGCCGAGAGCGCGCTGCGGTCAACCGCCAGATAATCGGCCAACTGTTGGCGGTTGAAGGGTATCTCAAAATGCGACGACCCTTCTTTGAGCGCCTGGCGCGAGAAATAAGAAAGCAGCTTATCGCGGGTACTGCGGCGCGAGAGGTCCTCGAGCCGACCGACCAGCTGGACGTTCTTGCGCGCCAAGATACTCAAGAGGTTGGCAATCAGCTGACGGTGAAAGCTGCAGGCGCTGGGGCAGGTACTGATGATCTTCAGAAGGTCGACGAGCAGCACCTTGCAGTCTGTGGCCGCCACCACACTGATCGAGAGCTGCTTTTCGCGGGCGCAGCTGAAGGCCTCGGCAAAGAGGTCGCCGGGCGCGAGGTCGTCCACCAGCAGGCGGTTGCCCCAGTAGTCTTCTTGGATGATATGGGCCGAGCCCGAGAGCAAGAGGCCGACGCCCTTGGCCGCTTCGCCGGCCATCAGGATGTACCTGCCTTCGGTGCAGGTCTTGAGGCGCCCGTCCAGGCAGGTCAAGAGGCTGGGTATCTCATCCCGCGAGATATCCGCGAACAGTGCCGAGCTCTCAAAGACCTGTTCAAAAGGTTCGTAGACTGACTGCTTGGCCATATGACCCTCCATGGCTGACATTACGCTATCATCGCGCTATCATCGAGCGCGCCGGTGCCCCTGCTGCATTTTCTGCTTGCTTATTGTATCTACTGGGTTTCTCTCAAGTTTGTTGTAAATACAACAATATTGCCACTGAAATAAGTTTAATATGAAGAGGTTGTAATAGCAACGACCAGTAACGTCCAACAACGTCCAAGACAACGCAATAACTTTAGGAGAAGGGAAGAACTTTTATGAGCGAAATGTTTTGCTTCCAGTGCGAGCAAGTCAGCAACGGCGTCCTCTGCCAAAACTCGAAAGGCGCCTGCGGAAAAACCGCAGATACATCTCAGGCCCAAGATGACTTGACGGCCGCACTGATCGACCTGGCGCGCGTCATCCAAGCCCAAAACCGCACGCCCAACGCCAACGAGGTACGGCTCTTTGTCGATGGGTCGTTCACCTGCGTGACCAACGTGAACTTCGATGACGCTGTGGTCGCCAAGATGACGGCCGAGGTCAAAGCGGCCATCACGGCCGCCGGCGGCGACGCCGTGCTGGCCGGGCAGGCCACCAGCGCCTATGACCTGAACACCCTCTGGACCGCCAATGAGGACATCCGCTCGCTCAAGAGCCTGATCCTTCTGGGCATGCGCGGCGTGGCCGCCTACGCCCACCATGCGGCCGTGCTGGGCAAGAACAGCGCCGAGGTTGACAACTACTTTGCCGTCGCCCTGGCCGCCATCGCCAACCCCGACCTCGGCCTCGATGTGCTGATCCCGATGACCATGGAGGTCGGCCAGATCAACCTCAAGGCCATGGAAATCCTCTACGAGTCCAACACCGGCGCCTATGGCAAGCCCGCCCCCATCACCGTCACCCAGACCGTCGAGCCTGGCCCCTTCATCGTCATCTCGGGCCACGACCTGCACGACCTCAAGCTGCTGCTCGAGCAGACCGAGGGCACCGGCGTCAACGTCTACACCCACACCGAGATGCTGCCGGCCCATGCCTATCCCGAACTCAAGCGCTACCCGCAGCTAAAGGGCAACTTCGGCACGGCCTGGCAAAACCAGCAGAAAGAGTTCGACGGCATCCCGGCGCCGATCCTCTTTACCACCAACTGCCTGATGCCCCCGCGCGCCAGCTACGCCGACCGCGTCTTTACCACCTCGGTCGTCGCTTATCCCGAGCTCTCACACATCGCCACGGGCGCTAATGGCGAGAAAGACTTCTCGGCCGTCATCGCCTGCGCCAAGGCCCTGGGCGGGTACGCCGCGCCCACGACGATCACCGGCATCAACGGCGGCACCGAGGTCACGACCGGCTTTGGCCACGACGCCGTTCTAGGTGTGGCCGACGTCGTCATCGACGCCGTCAAGGGTGGCGCCATCAAGCACTTCTTCTTGGTCGGCGGCTGCGACGGCGCCAAGACCGGCCGCAACTACTTTACCGACTTTGTCAAGCAGGCACCGGCCGACACCGTCATCCTCACGCTGGCCTGCGGCAAGTTCCGCTTCAACGACCTGAACATCGGCAACATCGGGCCACTGCCGCGGATCCTCGACATGGGTCAGTGCAACGACGCCTACTCGGCCATCCAGGTGGCCTTGGCCCTGGCCGGCGCCTTTGAGTGCGGCGTCAACGACCTGCCGCTGTCCATCGTCTGCTCGTGGTACGAGCAAAAGGCCGTGGCCATCCTTTTGACCCTGCTCTCGCTGGGCATCAAAAACATCCTGCTTGGCCCCTCGCTGCCGGCCTTCGTCTCGCCCACCGTGCTCAACTTCCTGGTCGAGAACTTCAACATCGCCCCGATCAGCACGCCCGAAGCCGACCTCCAAAAGATCCTCGGCTAAGGCCAAAGCAAGGCCCTAAAAGCACTGGGGAGAAGGCCGCGCCCGTCCGCTCGACCGCCCGTCCATCCAGTGCCAGCAACAGACAACTGAAAACCCCCGCCCTTTCGAGATTTAAGAAAGGGCGGGGGTCA
>WRFC01000124.1 GCA_009779015.1 Coriobacteriia bacterium
CCGCCCCAACGGACGCCGCCGCCCCAACGTCCCCAGGCACCCAGCCCACGCCCACCGCGCGCAAGACGCGCGAGCAAAAGCGCGCCGAGGCCGAGGCCCGCAACCGCTCGTACCGCGACTTCAAAGAAGGCCGCTCGCGCCTGAAGACGGTCGAGGCCGAGCTCGATGCGGCCACCGCACGCTATGACGAACTGCTCAAGGCCATGGCCGATAAAGCGATGTATGAAGACAAGGCGGCCTTTGCCCAGGCGCTCGAAGAATACACCGAACTAAAAAGAAAGGTCCCACTACTCGAAGCCGAGTGGTATGATTTAGTCAGCCAGACAGAATCTTAAAGTTTTCTACATGAAAACCCTATGATTCTGGCATTATTAGGCATTAATCTTTATTGTTCAAAATCTCTAGCTCTCTTCAGAAGAGAAAGGGCAAACCACTATGGCAACAGTCAACTTTAACGGCGCAGACCTCAAACTCATCAACTCACCACTCGCTGTGGGCGATCAAATGCCCGACGCCCGGCTCTTTGACAATGACCTGAACGAGTTCAAGGTCAGCCAGACCAGCGGCGTCAGGGTCTTCTTAACCGTCCCCTCGCTCGACACCCCGGTCTGCGACCTAGAGGTGCGGACGTTCAACACCAAGTCGTCCGAACTGCCCGGGGTCAGCATCTTTGCCATCAGCGCCGACCTGCCCTTTGCCCAGGCGCGTTGGTGCGCCGGCAGCGGTATCGAGGCTGTCCAGACCCTGAGCGACTATAATGGCGGCCAGTTCGGCAAGGCCACCGGAACTTTCATCCAGGACCTGGCGCTCTTATCCCGAGCGGTCTTTATCGTAAAGCAAGACGGGCAGATCGCCTACCTTCAGTATGTGCCCGAGCTCGGCAACCCGCCCGATTACGAGGCGGCTTACGCCTGCCTGGCCCAGCTCGTCTGATCAGCCTGAGCAGGGGTCCTCTGTCAGGTGAAAGGCGTTTTTGATGCTGACTGTTTGGGAGTGGGTGCTTAATCCAGCGAGCTGGACAGCCAACGAGGTTTTTTTCCTTGTGGATTTGCTCGGGCTGGTTTTTGGGGCCATCGCTTTGCTGATCACCACGCTGTCGGTGGCGCAGACCCGCATGCGCTTTATGCTGCTCGCTTGTTTTTGCGGGATCTGTGCTTCTGGCTGCATCCTGATGATCGCCACGACGACCGATCTCGGCGTGGTCGATATCTTATTCAAGATTGCCATGTTCTTTTTGATCCTGGCCTCATGGTTCGCCTTTTCCTCGATCCTTGACTATATCGCTCCCACCCCTTTGCGCGGCCTAACGGCCGGCGCGACCGTTTTTATTATCGCCTATGCTTTTTTGATCTTCACGAACTCCGACCACGAGCTGGTCTTTCAAGGCCTCCAGGTCGGTAGCTCGCCGATCCATTACTTCGACTTTACGCCCGGCATCCTCTTCAAGCCGCTGATCACCCTCTGTGTCTTGCTGATCATCGTAGCGGTTGTCTCTTATATCCAGGTCTTTGTGCGGCAACGTCAAAAAGTCCCGTATATCGCCTTGTTCTTAGTGATCATCATCCTGCCCGTGCTCGGCATTATCCCGATCTTCTTCGATATCCTGCCCATCCACTGGATCCCCAGTTTCTTCTTCTCTAACCTGACCTTGCTCGTGCTTTGCATCTATGCCTCCAAATGGCATGTGCCCGACTGGAATGTGCTCGGCCGCTACGCCGCCGTCCAAGAGATGAGCGACGCTTTGATCATCATCGACTCTAGCAACATGCTGGTCGATATGAACCCCCAGGCCGAGAGGTTCTTTCCGGCCTTGGCCGGTGCTAAGCCCGGGCGCTCGCTCTTGGGCATGAAGGGGTTTCCTGAAGAGGTCTTAGACAGCAAGACGCGCATCCTCAACTACCAGGTGCCGCCCTACGGGTTCACACGGCACTACTCGATCTCAAACTCGACGCTCAAGTCGGCCAACAAAGACGTCGGTGCCTGCATCATCGTGCACGACGACACCGACAGCGTCGATGCCTCAAACATGCGCGAGCGCGAGACGCTAGAGTCCAACACCTCGCGGCTGATCAACGCCTCGCCCTTCATCTGCCTGCTCTTTGACACGCACGGCAACATCCTCGATTTCAACAGCGCCGCCCTGCGCTTTTTTGGCTACCAGTCCAAAGAAGAGCTGCGCGGCATTCTGCCCACCCTTTTGGACGAGGGCATGTCTAAATACAACTACGACAGCGGGGCCAACATCGCCTTTCGGCGCCAGTTGCAAAAGACGCTCGAGCTGGGCAAGAACGAGTTCCAAAGCGACTTTACGGTCAACGACCGCAACGTCTACATGAACTTCTTTATGAAGAGCCTGTACCTGGGCAGCGACCCCAGCGTGGCCGTCTATATGATCATCCCCTCTGCCCAAGAGAGCCTGCTCGAGACGCTGGTCGAGCTTTCGCCGCTCGCGCTCGACCTTGTCGACATGAACCTCGCCCCCAGCATCAGCAACCAACGGCTGCTCTACCTCTTGGGCTTTGAGAGCAAAGAGCAGTACATGAAATACCACTGGAGCGCCTTTCCCTCTAACCAAGCCGATGGCCGCGACACCATGGAGCTGCTCTTCGAAAAAGCCAAAGAGGTGCTGCTCCAAGGCTACCTTTGGTTTCCCCTGACCCTCCGCCATGTGCAAAGCAACCAGGCGATCGAGATCGAGATGCATCTGATTTACTTGCGAAGGGGAGAAGACGACCTCATCTTCCGCTTTTTCTCGGATACCGGCGAGGGCGAGCATTATGCCGATTTCTATGCCTATCTTTTGCCGATCTTGCGAGGCAGCAATTAACCGGCCAGGCATTTTTAGCTCCAAATTTTTCGCTACAATTGAAGTTTGTTGAATTCTCACTATCCCTTTGGGCACTATTTGCCCGCCACAGGAAAGCCGGGGCCAGACGACTTGCAAGAGAACATCGAGATCCGCGGAGCACGCGAGCACAACCTCAAAGACATCAGCCTCAGCATCCCGCGCGACCGGCTGGTCGTGATCACCGGGCTTTCGGGCAGCGGCAAGAGCTCGCTGGCCTTTGACACCATCTATGCCGAGGGGCAGCGCCGCTATGTCGAGTCGCTCTCGGCCTATGCCCGCCAGTTCCTTGGGCAGATGAGCAAGCCGGATCTCGACTCTATCGACGGGCTCTCACCGGCCGTCGCCATCGACCAGAAGACGACCTCGCGCAACCCCCGCTCGACGGTCGGCACGGTCACCGAGATCTACGATTACCTGCGCCTCCTCTTTGCCCGCGTGGGCGTGCCGCACTGCCCCGAATGCGGCCGCGTGATCCAGCGCCAGACCACCGACCAGGTGGTCGACCAGATCATCCAAGAGCTCGATGGCCAACGCGTCTACATCCTCGCGCCCGTCATCGCTGGCCGCAAGGGCGAGTTTACCAAGCTCTTCTCAGACCTCTACAAAGAGGGTTTCGCGCGCGTTCGGCTAGACGGCTTTTTGCAAGAGCTGGCCGCCGAGCCTCTGACCTTGAACAAAAAGTTGAAGCACGACATCGACGTCGTGGTCGACCGCCTCGAGGTCAAAGAGGCCGCCCGCTCGCGCCTGGCCGAGGCCGTCGAGAACGCCACCCGCCTGGCCGATGGCCGCATGGTCGTGCAGCAGCTCGAGCCCCCGCGCGACCTCGGCTTCTCGCTCGCCCTGGCCTGCCCCGAGCACGGGCACTCAATGGACGACCCCGAGCCCCGCGACTTCAGCTTCAACGCGCCCTACGGCGCCTGCCCCGAGTGCCTCGGCCTCGGCTTCAAGCGCGAGGTGGACGAGAAGCTGATCATCCCCGACCCCAGCCTCAGCCTCGACGACGGCGCCTGGGCGGTCTTTGGCAGCCGCAGCAACTACTACCCCCAGATCCTCCGCGCCGTGGCCAAGCACCTCGGCGTCTCGAC
>WRFC01000125.1 GCA_009779015.1 Coriobacteriia bacterium
ATGAAATCGGGAGAAGACGCCGAGCAGCTGCTCAGCCTCTGGGTCACAGGGTGCTGCCAGCCCCGCCAGCCCCGCCAGTCTGCCCGGCCTTATTGACGCACCCGGCCAGGCGGCTGAGGCTCAATCTGATTTTGGCTTTTTTGAAGAATCCTGCGCATCCTGCCGATGCGACCCCTGATGGTTTTCGGGGGGCTTTTCGGCACCAGCTGCGCGCGCAGTCGACGGACGTTCGCCCGCAGGGCGCTCTGGCGACGATGCCCCTGATGCCCCGTGCGTGCTGCGCCGACGCGAGCGTTTTGGCCTGATCACGAGGGCGACAATGAGGGCGATGATGCCCAGGCCAAGAATGACGCCCAAAAGAGGCAGCAGGCTAAAGGCATTGTCACCGGTCAGCGGTGAGGCAGTACTGAAAAGCAGGGCTTGAGCAAAATAAGTGTCCATCAGCGCTCTCAGTTCTTTTTAGCCTGTCTTGCCAGACAGGCCTCTTGAGGTTTGCAAAAAACAGCCGGATAAAGATATCTTAACAAGCAGAATGGATGCTTGTCGAGATCAAGACAAGCATCCATTCATAATCTTTGGCCTTCTGTTGTACTCTGGCCGGTTTTTCTCAGAGCCTTAATCACCGCTGCCGTTGGCCAGCTTAGTCACGCCCGACTTGCGATTAGCGGCCTGGTTCTTGTGAATGACGCCCTTGCTGGCCGCTTTGTCAAAGAGGCGCGAGGCGCGCTCGGCCTTGGCCATCGCCAATTCTCTGTCACCGTCTTTGACCGCATCGTGGACAGCGCGCACTGCCGTTTTTAGCTCACTCTTGACAGCGCGGTTACGCTGACGTGCCTTCTCGTTAGTCAAGTTGCGTTTCTTTTGGCTTTTGATGTTTGCCACATTGCTTCCTTTCATAAAAAACCAACATTCGTCGCAGTGGGGCTTTGACGAACCTACGAATCATAACAGATACTGCACTTCCAAGCAAATAAGACCCCAGGGCAAAGGGAGAAAACCGGGCGCGACGGCGTTAGCAGGGCGCTGGCCGCAGTGGCGTCAGCAGGGCACCGAGGCGATTGCAAAGCCCCGTTGCCCGAGCTCTTTGGCCAGGCGCTGCCAGGGCAGCCCGATGACCGTCTCGAGCTCGCCCGTCAGGGCAACGACCTGCTGTCCCCAACCGCCTTGGATGGCGTAGGCGCCGGCCTTGTCAAAGGGGGCTTCATCGGCGATGTACTTTTTGATGGCATCTGGACTGTAATCGGCAAAGGTCACCTGGGCGGTCTCGCAGTAGCTGGCCTCGCGGGTGGTGGTGGCGGCGGCGGTGGCAGCGGCGGCTAAGCCGACGGCGGCGGCGGCAGCGGCGGCGGTGGCAGCGGCAGCGGCGCTTCTCCCCAAAAGCCCGTCGGCCGCCCCAAAATCGATCAGGGCGACGGCACTGAGCACGAAGTGGGTCCGCCCGCCCAGCTTGGTGAGCATGGCAAAGGCCTCGGCCGAGTCGCGCGGCTTGCCCAAGACCTCATCTAGATAAACGACCGTGTCGGCCGCTAAAACGGTCGTCCGGCCGTACCCGGGCTTATCAGTCTGCTGGCCTGAGCACTCATCGCCCGGCCGAGCGAGCTTGGCCAAAACGGCCCGCGCCTTGCGCAGCGCCAGCTCTTGGAGGACAGAGGCCAGGCCCTCCAACCCGGCGAAGGGGAGTAAAGACTCGTCGATGTCGGGAGTCACGACTTGCGGCTCTAGCCCATGTTGTTGCAGTATTTGCAGACGGCGCGGCGAGCTAGAGGCCAAGACCAAGCGTGGGACAGACGGGGCAGGCCCGCCCTCAGCGGCCGGGGCTGGCGGGGCGCCCCCGCTCTCAGCGGCCGACCCAGAAAAGCCGGTCATCAAGGCCCGCTGTTCAGGCGCGCGCAGGTGGCGGTCATCTTGGCCACCAGAACAGCGTTCTCGTCATGCACCTTGACAGTGTAAAACCCCAGCGTGCGGCCTTTTTTATCGACCACTCCGGTGGCGATCAGGCGCGGCGTGGTGGCCACATTAAGGTACTCGATGGTACAGGAGCTGCTGACTGTGGGCGGCTGGTTATAGTTGCTGACAATGCCTAAACAAAAATCGGCCAGTGTAAAGATGACCCCGCCCATCGGGTTATCGTTCATATTCAAATGGCAATCGTCGAGCGTCAGGGCGCAGACCGCACGCCCATCGATGGCCTCTAAGATCTCGCAGCCCGTTGTTGCAACCGCATAACGGTCTTTGGCAAAAATCGCCTGGATCTCGGCCAGGCTGGCATCACGGGGGACTTCAAAGCTCATCGTCACTCCCCTTTTTCGAAAGCCCGGCCAACGCCAGCCTCAGCAGCAGCCTCAGCAGCGGCATCGCCAGCAGCCCCGCCAGCGGCATCGCCGGCAGCCCCGCCAACCGCAGCCGCACCAGCCCCTTCAGCCTCAGATGGCGCGAAAAGCCAGGCCAGCTCTTCTCCCCTTTTTGTGATGCCGCAAGAACGGTCGCGGACCTTGTCTAAGGCGGTCATCAGGGGCATTGGCAGGGGGTCGGCAAAGCTCATTTGCTGGTGCGTGACCGGGTGCGTGAACTCGAGCAGGCAGGAGTGGAGGAATTGGCCGGTCAGCCCGAGCTCGGCTTGCGGGCGGCGGCGCGGGCCGTAGAGCGGGTCGCCCACGCAGGGGTGCTGGGTGTAGGCCATGTGCGCCCTTATCTGGTGCGTGCGGCCGCTGAAGAGCTTGCATTCGAGCAGCGTGTAGCCGTCGTCGTGGGGGCCGCAGTCAAAGCGCTGGAGCACGGTAAAGCTGGTCACGGCGGAGCGCGCCTTGGCCGCCGGGCTGACCTCGTAGCGCACGCGGTCGCGCAGGCTGCGCGCCAGCGGGGCGTCGATGAGCCCGTTATCGACCGCAAAGTTGCCATGCACGAGCGTTAGATAACGGCGGTCGAGCTCGCGCAGGCGAATCGATTGTTGGAGCAGCAGCCCGGCCTGGTCGTCTTTGGCAGCCAGCATCAGGCCGCTGGTGTCTTGGTCGAGGCGGTGCACGACCCCCGGCCGGTCATCGCCTTGGAGCTGCGCCAGGTTGCCGTAGCCGCAGTGCGCGATCAGGGCGTTGACCAGCGTGCCTTGCTCGTGCCCGCGCGACGGGTGCACGCAGAGGCCGGCCGGCTTAGAGAGGACGATCAGGTAGTCGTCTTCGTAGCGGATGTCTAGGGCCATGGCCTCGGCCAGCAGCTGCCGCGGCTGGGCGACCTGCCAGTTGTAGACGACCGCGTCGTCTTTTAAGAGCACGCGCCGCTTGGCCGTCACGACCTGCCCGTTGACCTGGACCTGGCGGTCCTCGATCAGGCGCGCGGCCTGCGCGCGGCTGGCCACCTCGTCACAAGTAGCCAAAAAGGCATCGAGCCTCGTGCCATGCTGCCCGGCATTGACGATGTAGGTGTGCTGCGGCATCAGATGGCTCCGTGGCCGGGCGGGGCGTCGTCAACAGGGGCACCGCCGTCGGATGTTGCGCTTTTTGCCGCCGGGCGGCTCTCGGCCACCCAGATCGCGATGATCAGCAAAATGACACCGACCGTGAGGCCGCTGTCCGCGACATTAAAGACCGGGAAATCAACAAACAGCGGGTGCAAAAAATCAACCACCTGGCCGTGCATCAGGCGGTCGAAGCCATTGCCCAAGGTGCCGCCGGCAAAGAGGCCGAGCGCCAGCGCCACCAACGGCGGGTGCTTGCGCCTGAGCAGCAGGTAGCCGGCCACCAAGACCAGGCTGACCACAGCCACAACGACAAAATAGCTGCGCGCCCCGGTAAAGATGCCCCAGGCCGCGCCTTGGTTGTAGACCAGGTGAAAATCCAAGAAACCGGGGATAAAAGCCACCGGGCC
>WRFC01000126.1 GCA_009779015.1 Coriobacteriia bacterium
CACTAAATAGCACACGAGGTATATGAGAGGAGAAGACATGTCAGAAAACCCAACTACCAACCCCACCACCAACCTATCGGCCAACGATGTCAACGGAGTCCGACGAACCACTTGCTCGACGGCCGGGCCGCTCATGGTCTCGGTCAAAGACGGCAAGATGATCAGGGTCGAGCCCATGCAGTTCGACCCGGCGGAGGTCGATTCGTGGCATTGTGACGTCAACGGCAAGACCTACAAGCCGCCGCTCACGCACCCCCTGCTGCCCTGGGGGATGATCGGCCGCCAGATGGCCTATTCCGACGACCGGGTGCGCTATCCGATGAAGCGCGTGGACTGGGACCCGCGCGGCGAGCGCAACCCGCAAAACCGCGGGATCAGCGGCTACCAGCGCATCTCGTGGGACGAGGCCTTTGACCTGATCGAATATGAGATGAAACGGATAATCGAGACCTATGGCGTCTCAGCCCTGGCCGAGTTCTATTCTGCGCACCCCGAGTGGGGGTTTCTCCACTATTTCTTTAGTGACTGGGTGCGCTTCTGGGACATGATCGGGTCCACGCATATCGACTTCACGCCCAATTCGTGGGAGGGCTGGTCGGCCGGCGCCACGCTGATGTGGGGGCATTGGCCGTCGCAAGGCGTGCCCGCCGCCCCCGACACCTTTTTTGATGTCTCTGAGAACGACGACCTGATCGTGCTTTGGGGCGTCGACCCGATGTTCCACAACCTCTATGGCGGCGTTGACCAGGCGCGTTTGTGGCGCTGGTGGAAAGAGCTGGGCAAAGAGGTCGTGGTCATCGAGCCCCTGTATAACGAGGTGGCCCTGCGCTTTGCCGACAAATGGATACCCATCAACCCGGGCACCGACGGCGCGATGGCCTGCGCGGTGGCCTACACCTGGATCACCGAAGGCACCTACGAGCAAGACTACCTAGACACCCACTGCCTGGGCTTTGATGAAGAGCACATGCCCGAAGGCGTGCCCGCCGGGCTCTCATTCAAAACCTATATTTTGGGCGAGGGTGAGGATAAGACCCCCAAGACGCCGGAGTGGGCAGAGGCGCGGTGCGGTGTGCCGGCCCGCGTGATTCGCAAGCTGGCGCGCGAGTGGGCGGCACGGCCGACCTCGTTCTGGGTCTTTACGGGCGGCGCCTGCCGCCGTCAGTTTGCCGAGGGCTTTACGCGCCTGGCCGTGACCTTGGGCATGATGCGCGCCATGGGCAAACCGGGCAGCAACATGATCGGGCCGTTCTTATCGCTTTCTGGGCCATTCGATAACGTGAATCAGATCGGCCCGGGCGGCTATGCAGACGGCGGCATGAACTCGGTCTTAGAGGGATACCGTCTGAATACGGTGCCCCAACATCTGACCTTCCAAAAACTGCTCGAAGCCGTCGAAGAAGGCCACCTTGAGTACTACGGCGGCGACCTCTTTAACGTCAGCGCCGACGAGTACTTTCACCAGCGCAAGTACCCCGAAGAAGGCTGCTCTGAGATCCACCTCTTCTGGCAGCGCGGCTCAAGCTGCACCAACCCGCCGGACCGCAACCGCCACCTGCGCTTCTTGCGGCACCCGAAGATCGAGTCGTTCTTTGTCAGCGCCCCCTGGTTTGACCGCGAGTGCCGGATGGCCGACCTCGTGCTGCCGACCACGACCATGTACGAGCGCGAAGACTTTACCGAGCCCGCCCGCGTGGGCATCTATATACCACCGGCCTATGTGGGGCTGCGCAGCGCCATCTACCACCAGCGCTGCATCGAGCCCGTGGGCGAGAGCAAGACCGACATGGACATCATGGCCGAGGTGGCCGACCGCTTTGGCCTCAAAGACGTCTACCTCGAGGGCAACACCGAAGAAAGCCTGATCCGCAAGGTCTACGCCAAGACCAACATCCCGCTGAGCTTTGACGAGATGCAGAAAAAGGGCTACTACGTCTGGCCGGCCCCCAAAGACTATGAGCCCAACAAACAGTTCAATGACTTTTACCACGACCCGGCCAACAACCCGATGCCGACCCCGACCGGCAAGGTCGAGATCTTCTCCACTTTGGCTTGGGAGAAGTACGGCAACAACCCCGAGATCCCACCGATACCGGTCTATATACCCGAGTTAGAGGGTGCCGAATCGGCGGAGTTGAAACAAAAGTACCCGCTTCAGCACCTGATGGCGCATCCGAAGTTCCGCTTTCATGGCAAGTACAACAGTTGCAGCTGGTTGGCTAATGCCTACAAGATCAAAGGCCCGGATGGATACTTGTATGAGCCGGTGCTGATCCACCCCGATGATGCGGCGGCGCGCGGCATAAAGGCCAACGACATCGTGCTGGCCTACAACGACCGCGGCCAGGCCCTGGGCGGGGCGGTCATCACCTACCGTGTTAAAAAGGGCATCGCCCAGTTTACCTACGGTTCTTGGAACGACCCGTTGGATGGCGGTTTTGGCGCGCCCGACCGCGGCGGCGACGCCCAGGTCCTGACCAATGCCGGCCCGATGTCGGTGCATCACTGCAGCGGCGCCTACAACTCGTCGTTGATTGAGATCGAGAAGGCCGACCTCGAGCAGCTGGCCAAAGACTACCCCGAGGGCTGGGCTGGCAAATATCGGACTTGGAACAGGGAGGGCTGAAGCATGAAGACTATCTTAGTTGACCCGTCACGCTGCCTGCAGTGCTCGAACTGCTGGGTGGCCTGCAAAGACGAGCATAGCGTAAACGACTGGTCGCCCATCGCGGCGCCGGCCACCGATGACCAATGGTGGATTCAGGTGGACGAGACCGAGGTGGCCTCGGGCGCCCAGATGAAGCTCCACCGGGTGCCCATCATGTGCCAGCACTGCGAGAACGCCTCGTGCATAAAGGCCTGCCCAAACAACGCGATCTACCGGCGCGATGATGGTATTGTGATAATCGACCCCACAAAATGCAAAGGCAGCGGCAAGTGCATGGAGGCCTGCCCGTACGACCGCATCTTCTTTAATGCCGAGCGCAAGATTGCCCAGAAGTGCACGATGTGCGCCCATCTGCTGGACGCCGGCTGGGAGATGCCGCGTTGCGTGCGCGCCTGCCCCAACGACGCGCTGACCTTTGTGGACAGCGATGAGCTGACCGACGAGAACATGTATGCCCCGCTCGAGCACCTGCACGAGGAGTACGGCACCAAGCCGCAGGTGGCCTATGTGCGGCTGCCGGTGCCCTTTGTGGCCGGCGAGCTGGCCAGCAGCGACGAGGCAGTCTGCGTTGAGGGCGCCCAGGTGACCGTTGTCAACCAGGTTACCGGCGCCACCTACGAGGGCTACTCGGGGACCTTCGGCGACTTTCATGTCGATGTTAAAAAACCTGGTTTTTATAAAGTCACATTCGCAAAGGACGGTTACAAGCGCAAGACGATCAGCGATGTCGACCTGCGCCAGTCGCTCAGCCTCGATGTGGTCAAGCTCTGGCAGACGACAGAGTAGACGGCAGGGTAGGCGGCAGGGTAGGCGGCGCCCCCGGAGAGCCCAGGTGGCCTCCGGGGGCGCAGGCCTCCGGGGGGGCGCAGGCCTCCGAGGGGCGCAGGCCTCCGAGGGGCGCAGGCCTCCGGTGGATGCAGGCCTCCGGAGGGCGTAAAAAAGTAGGATAATAGTTTTGTCAACGTTCCAAAAAATAGATCAGGAGGAGAAGCCATGTGCTTCAGGCCAACAGATGCGACACGGGCTGTAGTTTGCCCCGAGTGCCAGACCTTTAATAAGCCGGGCGCCAAAGTATGCGAGAAGTGCGGCCACGATTTGACCAAGGTGAGCAATGCGCCGGGTGCCCCCAAAGCACCGGCCGCTCCGGGTGCCCCCAGCGCCCCCAAGGCCCCGGGTGCCCCCAGCGC
>WRFC01000127.1 GCA_009779015.1 Coriobacteriia bacterium
AGCAGGTAGCAGTTCATCGTAAAGTCGCTGTATCCGGGGAGCGCCAAGATCAGCCGCTCGATCGTAATGGCCTGTCCTCCACTGTTCGTGGCCACGTTTTTCTCCTTTTTCTCAAGCCCTGCCCAAGAGCGGCAGGTATAGTGTTCTGGCCCTGGCTGCGTCAGTTGCGGCGCATGCTCAAGGTCTCGTTGGGCAGCATGCGGCGGGCGTCGATGACGCTGTCGATGCTGCGGAGGTCGCGTAAGATGCGGTCGATGTGCGCGATCTCGCTCACCTCAAAGAGGTAGCGCATCTCGACGATGCCGTCTTGGTGCACGTTCATGCTGGCCGCCGTCATGTTCACGCCGCTGGCGGCCAGGGTCGAAGTGACGTCTTCGTAGAGGCGCAGGCGGTCGATGCCCTCGACAAAGACCTCGACGTTATAGGTGTTGGCGCTGCCCACGCGGTCGGCCCAGACGACCGGGATGATGCGCTCGGGCGTGCCCTTGAGGGCGCTGGCGTTGGGGCAGGCCGCCCGGTGCACCGAGACCCCGCGGCCGCGCGTGATAAAGCCGATGATCTCGTCGCCGGGCACCGGGTTGCAGCAGTGCGCGAGGCGCACCAGGGCGTCATCGAGGCCTTGGACGACGACGCCGGACGAGCCTTTAGAGCGCGTCGGCTGGGGGCGGCCGGCCGTCGGCGCCAGGGGCGTCAAGGGCGAGCCCGTGCCGCCGCCAAAGTTCAAGAGGCGCTCGGCCGAGGCGGCCGGGTTGGGCTCTTGCTCGCCCGTGATCGTCTTGATCATGCGGTTCGTGACCTGGCGCACGCTTTGCTTACCCGAGCCGATGAGCGCCAAAAGGTCGTCGGAACTGCCGTCGACCATCGTGGCGGCCACCTGCTTCAAGGCCTTTTGCATGCGCGCCGACGAGATGCCCAGCTCGTGGCGGCGCATCTCGGCGGCCAAGAGGTCCTTGCCGTGCTGGATATCGTCGCCCCGCCCTTGCTTGGCCAAATACGAGCGGATCTTAGAGCGCGCCGAGGGGGTCTTGACGATGTTGATCCAGTCCCGCGAGGGGCCGGTATGCTTTTGCGTGAGGATCTCGACGCGGTCGGCCATGTTCAGCTCGTAGCTCAGGGGCACGATGTTGCCGTTTACCTTGGCGCCCACGCAGTGGTGGCCGACCTCGGTATGGATGGCGTAGGCAAAGTCGATCGGCGTCGACCCGGCGCGCAGGCTGATGACCTCGCCTTGGGGGGTAAAGACGAAGATCTCGTTATAGTTCAGGCCCTGGCGGACGAACTCCATGAACTCGCGCGGGTCCTCGGTCTCTTCTGTCCATTCCAGCATCTGGCGTACCCAGGCCAGCTGCTCTTCGAGGTCGCGGTCCTCGCTCTTGCCATTCTCTTTATAGCGCCAGTGGGCGGCCACGCCGTACTCGGCCGTATGGTGCATCTCGGTCGTTCTAATCTGGATCTCTAACGGCCGGCCGGCCGGCCCGATGACCGTTGTATGCAGGCTTTTGTAGCCGTTGGACTTGGATGTCGCAATATAGTCTTTAAAGCGCCCTTGGATCGGCGTCCAGAGGGCATGCACGGCGCCCAGGCAGCTGTAGCACTCCTCGACCGTGTCGACGATCACGCGGAGCGCGATGAGGTCGTAGATCTCTGAGAAGTCCTTTCCTTTCTGGGACATCTTCTGGTAGATCGACCAGAGGTGCTTGGGCCGCCCGGTGATGCGCGCCTCAAAGCCGAGCTTCTCGAACTCCTTGGCCAAGAGGGCGATGCTCTTCTCGAGGTATTGCTCGCGCGCCTCACGCGACTCGGCCACCATGCGGCTGATCTGGTTGTAGCGGGCGCGTTCGAGGTAGTAGAACGAGAGGTCCTCGAGCTCCCACTTGATCGAGTTGATGCCCAGGCGATGGGCAAGCGGCGCGTAGACCTCCATCGACTCGTGCGCCTTGAAAATGCGCCGGTCCTCGCGCAGGGCCGTCAGGGTGCGCATGTTGTGCAAGCGGTCGGCCAGCTTGATGACGATCACGCGCATATCGCGGCTCATGGCCAAGAACATCTTGCGCAGGTTGTTGACCTGCTGGGCCGAGAGCGAGTCGACCTCGATGCGCGTGATCTTGGTCACGCCGTCGACCAGCTGCGAGATGTCCTCGTTGAACTCGGCGGCCAGCTCTGCGGTGGTGACGCTGGTATCTTCGACCGTATCATGCAAAATGGCGGCGGCCACCGTGTCGATGTCCATATGCAGCTCGGCCAAGATGATGGCGACCTGGAGCGGATGGTTGATGTAGGGCTCGCCGGACTTTCTGAACTGCCCGGCATGGGCGGCGCTGGCAAACTCAAAGACCCGTTTGAGCAGGTCGCAGTCCTCTTCGCGGAGGTAGCTGCGGACCTGGCCACAGAGCTTCTCCCAAGTATTGGAATTTATGTCAACAGTCTCGATACTGCTGCTGATAGGGTCATCTGTCATGATTTGAATCCCGCTTCAAAATGCGTTGGCAGTAATGGTCCTTGGATAAAATCTTCAAGCTCATGCACGTCGGCCTCAAGCATCCAGGCCGCAAACCGGTCAAAGCCTAAAAGCGCCTCGCTAGCCTCAAGATAAAGGCAGGAGGACTCAAGCTCGGCCTGCCTGCCCGGTATCAGCTGAATTTGCCGACGCGGATACTCATATGATACCGCAACCAGCCCGAGCTCGGCAAAGACATTCAGGCCGGCCGCCACCTGGCGGGCGTCTAAAAGGCTCTCGGGCTCGGCCGAGCGACAGCCGGCCGCCAGGGCGGCATCATCCAGCCCGATCTGGCCAGAGGCCCGTTCGACGGCCTTCAGATAGCGGTAAAGCAGCTCTAAGTCGCCGCGCTCGGGGGCCTGGGCGCTCAAGAGCTGGCGCGCCCGGGCAGTGTCGGCATTATTAAACAGCAGGTGGATAAAAGCCGGCGCGCCATCGCGCCCGGCACGCCCGGCCATCTGGGCATAGGCCGTGGCGCTGAGCGGCATGGTGCTGAAGGCGACATGCCTGAGCCCCGGGATGTCGATGCCCTCGCCAAAGGCCGAGGTCGAGAAGAGCAGGCTTAAGGCCCCGCTGCGAAAGCGCCGCTCGATGTCTAGGCGCTCGGGTGCGCTCAGGCCGGCGTGGTAGAACCCGGTCAGCGTGGCCGCCTCGCCGCCCAGGTCCTTGCGCAGGTTGCGGCAGAGCTGGCGGGCGGCATCGCGCGAGTCGACATAGACCAGGCAGGGCTCGCGGCCATCGGCCAGGGCGGCCAGGGCGGCCGGCTTGTCGGGCGTCTGGCGTTGGTCGATGACGCTTAAGTTGGGGCGCCGGCCACGGTCGATGACCAACGCGTCGAGGCCGAGGTCGGCCGTGATGCGCGCGCAGGCGGCGTCGTCAGCGGTGGCCGTACAAGCCAGTATCTGCGCTTGGCCAAAGCTCTGGCGCAGTTGCGCCAGCCCGCGGTAGGCCGGGCGGTGCGCCAGCGCCTCGGTCGCAATATGGTGCGCCTCGTCGATTGCGATAAAGCGCACCTGGCGGCGGGCGGCCAGCTCGGCGGCATGCAGCAGCAAGTACTCGGGCGTCGTCAAAAGCACCGAAAGGCGGCCGGCGCCAAACTCTGCCAAGACCCGGTGGCGCTCGTCCAGGCCGGTCTGCCCGCAGAGCACGGCCGCTCCCACGCCCAAGCGCTGAAAAAGCTGCCTGATATGCTGGTCCTGGTCGTTCAAAAGCGCCCGCAGCGGGTAGACCAGAAGCGTCGCCGCCCCCTCGGTCAGCGCCAGGCGCAGGCTCTGGCTTAAAAAGATCAGCGACTTGCCCATCCC
>WRFC01000128.1 GCA_009779015.1 Coriobacteriia bacterium
ATGGCCCCTGGCCTGGCGCGCAAAAACAAGAAGCCTCTGAAAAGAGGCTTCTTGTTGATGTTTTCTGGTGGGCCGTGAGGGATTCGAACCCGCGACCTTGGGATTAAGAGTCCCCTGCTCTACCAACTAAGCTAACGGCCCAGATCATGCAGTCGCGATTGAAGACAACCGCAGTTCGCAATAATACCATAAGTGCCCGCATCGCTCTGACGCGAGCATCTGAAAAAGAAGACTGGGGTGGGTAATCGGACTCGAACCGACGACCTCCAGGGCCACAACCTGGCACTCTAACCAACTGAGCTACACCCACCAAGTTTCTTTTTGGCACCGCTGGCTCTGACGGGCCTTTTAACAGTGCGATGGAGAAGTATAACATGTTTGCACAAGACCCGCCTTTCAAACCGTTGATGACCGAGCAAATCGTCCCTTAGACTGCGCCCTCCCACGCATCCGACCAGCCCGACTCTTCCTCCAAAGAAGCCGAGTTGTCAACCATAAAAACATTTCGGTTTGCCAACATTTTGCTTACACTGAAGCTATAGTAAGAAATCCGGTATCTCCTGGTAACATTTCCTGCTAATGTTCATTACTTGTGTCGGTTCAAATCTGTCCCGAATAACTTTTCCAAGCGTGCACCTCAATCGCTTTACCTGGCGCATGGCATTTTGGGCAGCCGCCGACCGCTCTTATCCCTTTTTGCTCTATTTGAGTTTGAGAGGCCGCGCATGATTGTTTCTTGGTTGACTACGAACCGCTGCAACTTGAAGTGCCAGCACTGTTATCAAGACGCTGACACCATGGATGCCTCGATCGCCGACGAATTGAACACGGCCGAGGCCAAGACCCTGATCGATCAGATCGTCAAGGCCGGCTTCAAGGTCATGATCTTCTCGGGCGGCGAGCCTCTGACCCGCCCCGACATCTTTGAGCTGGTGGCCTACGCCTCGGCGCACGGCCTGCGCCCGGTCTTTGGCACCAACGGCATGCTCATCACCCCCGAGGTGGCGCAAAAGCTCAAGGCCGCCGGCGCGATGGCCATGGGCATCAGCCTAGACAGCCTGGACGAGGCCAAGCACAACAAGTTCCGGGGCGACCCCGACGCCTTTAGGCTGGCCATCGAGGGCATGAAGAACTGCCGTGCGGCCGGGCTGCCTTTTCAGATCCACACCACCATCGTGGACTGGAACAAAGACGAGATATTGGACATCATCGATTACGCCGTCGAGATCGGCGCCATCGCCCTTCAGCCTTTCTTTTTAATACCGGTCGGGCGCGGCGAGTACATCTCTGAGACTTCGATCAAGGTGCTCGAGAACGAAGAGCTGCTGCGCAAGATCATGCAGAAATCGACCGAGGTGCCGATCTCGGTCAAGCCCACCTGCGCCCCTCAGTTTGTGCGCATCGCCGAGCAACTGGGCATCGACACGCGCTACTCGCGCGGCTGTCTGGCCGGGCTGACCTATTGCATCATCAACCCCAACGGCATCGTCCAGCCCTGCGCCTATATGAAACAAGAAGCGGGAGACGTGCGCAAGCAGCCGTTTGACGAGATCTGGGCGGGCAGCCCGATCTTTCAGACCCTGCGCAGCGAGGCCTATGCGGACCCTTGTGGGAGCTGCGACTATAAAAAGCATTGCGGCGGCTGCCGCGCCCGCGCCGCCTACTACCATGACGGCGACTTTATGGCGGCCGACGAGTATTGCGCGCACGGCAAGCAGCTGCTGGCCGGCGTGGCCGACACGGCCGACGTAGCCGGTGTGGCCGGCGTGAGCGCCTAACCGGGGTGCCCAAGCGGGTGCCCCAAGCGGGGCGCCCAAGACAGGCGCCAAAACCGGGGCGCCGCAAAGAACTGCCTGAGACTCTCAAGGCCCGGCTCGGGGCAAAAGCCCAAAGCCAGTGGCGGAGAGAGACTGAAGGAAGCCCCTTGCGGGGAAACCAGATCGTTTATCCCAAAAAGGGATAACAAAGGAGGAGTGTCAAGCGTATGACTAAGAAGGTCCTTATTGCGGTACTTGCGTGCTGCCTCTTGTTTACGGGGCTGTTTGCGGGGCTGGCCGCCTGCACAACAAACAACACAGACACCAGCGCAGACTCATCGGCCACTTCAGACACGGCCGGCACCAGCAGCGACCAGGCTGCCACCGACTCGACCACCCCTGTGGCCACCACTCCGGGGCCCGTGACCTTTACCGATGACCTGGGCAACACCGTGACCGTCAACAACCCGCAACGCGTTGTGGCCACGATGGGCAGCTTTGCCAAGATCTGGGAGCTGGCCGGCGGCACGCTGATCGGCGCCTCGGATGATGCCTACACCTATAGCGGCTATGACCTGACGTCCCCCGATATCACAAAGGTCGGCGACTTTAGCTCGTTGAACATGGAGACCATCCTCTCTTTGAACCCCGATTTTGTGATCATGACCGGTGCCGCTGCCGGGCGCCCGGGCATGGCCGCCCAGACCGACTATAAAGACACGCTCGAGGCCTCGGGCATCACGGTCGCCTATTTTGTCGTCACAGACTTCTCAGATTACCTGCACATGCTGAATATCTGCACGCAGATCACCGGTCGGGCGGACCTCTATAAGACCAATGGCACAGACGTCCAGTCCCGCATCGATGCCATCACGGCCACTGTCCCGGCTGACGCTGCAAACAAGCGCGTGATTATCATGACCACCTATTCGGGTGGGGTGATGGTGCAGAATTCAAGCACCCAGACCGGCGCCATCCTGTCTGACTTGGGCGTCACGAACATCGCCGATAGCACCCCCAGCCTGCTTTCCAATTTTAGCCTCGAGGCGCTGATCGCCACCGACCCCGATTACATCTTCGTCGTCCCGATGGCCGTGAACATGGACAACGCGACGCAGTTCCTCGACGATGCGACATCTAATAACCCGGCCTGGAGCCAGCTCAGCGCCGTCCAAGACGGCCACTACATCGTCTTGGACCCGGGCCTCTTCCAGTACAAGCCAAACGAGAACTGGGACCAGTCCTACCAGGTGCTCTACGATTACCTGTTCAAATAAAGCGGCTTGCCAAAAGTGGCTTTCTTGAGTGCCCGACTGTTTTTTTGTGGAGGAACGGCTATACCTTTTTGGGGTAGCCAGTAAACGAGAGTTGCCTGAGCGAGGCTAAAGAGCCTTGATACCAAAGACCCGCATTGCTGTGACTAGTGCCGTCTCCGTTGCCGCCCTTCTGGTGGCAACGGTGGCGGCCTGCCTGGTCGGCCCGTCCTCGGTCAGCCTGCCTGATTTTTTTGCGCTTGTGACGGGTGACGATATCAGCGCGGTGGCCAGAAACATCCTTGTCAATGTGCGTTTGCCACGGGTGCTGGCAGCACTCTTAGCGGGCGGCGCGCTGGCCGTGTCCGGTGCCTTGATCCAAGGCGTCTTAGATAACCCGTTGGCCAGCCCGAATATCATCGGCATCAATTCGGGTGCCGGCCTGTTTGTGCTTTTGGCGGCCTCGCTGGTGCCGCACATCCTCTGGCTGCCGCCTCTGGCCGCCTTTGCCGGGGCCATTGTCTCGGCGGGCATCGTCTTTTTGATCTCAATGGGCTCAAACACCTCACGCTTGACAGTCGTCTTGGCCGGCATCGCCATCACAGCGGTCTTTGGCGCGGGCATGAACACGGTCTTGATAGTCAACCCCGATGCCTACTTTGGCTCGTCGACCTTCTTGGTCGGTGGCTTCTCGGGTGTCCTCTTTAAGGACCTGGCCTGGCCGGCACTCTATATCGTGCCCGGTATCCTGATCGCCATCTACGCAGC
>WRFC01000129.1 GCA_009779015.1 Coriobacteriia bacterium
CCGCTGGGGCAGGCCTCGCTGGGGCAGGCGCCGCTGGGGCAGGCGCCACCGGGGCGTCACTCGACAATCTGCCGAACCCGATACCGCATTGGGTCGAAGAGCGGGTCAAGGCCGCCGAGCAGATACTCGAGCACCAGTTCGCGGACCGCACCCTCGTGCTCCACGCCCTCACCCATCCTTCGGCCGTCGAAGAGCGGGCGATCGACAAGTCCTACGAGCGCCTCGAGTTCTTGGGCGACTCTTACCTGGGCGCAATCGTCGCCGACATGCTCTACCGGCGCTTTCCCGACCTCGACGAGGGCGGCATGACGCGCGTCAAGATCTCGCTGGTCTCGGGCGAGAGCCTGTCGCGCCGGGCGTCGGAGCTGGGTATCGGGGACCTTATCCTCTTTGGCTCGTCTGAGCATGGCACGGGCAAGCGCGGGCTGCACTCGGCCCTTGAGAACGTCTTTGAGGCGCTGGTGGCGGCCTTGGTCTTAGACGCCGGCTTTGCGGTCGCCCAGGAGTGGGTGACAAAGGCCTTGGGAGAAGAGATCAGCATCGACCAGGCGGACGAGCCGGACAACCCCAAGTCGAACCTCCAAGAGCTGTTGCAAGAACAGCACATCACGCCGACCTATGAGCTGGTGGCCACCGAGGGGCCGGCCCATGATCGCACCTTTACCTCGCGCGTCTTGGCTGAAGGCAAAGAGCTGGCCGTCGGCATCGGGCATTCGAAGAAAGCGGCCGAGTCGGCCGCCGCCGCCTGCGCCTTGGCCCTGCTCAGGGGGCAGCACGGCCAGGGGCATACAGCGCAGCACGGCCAGGCCGCGCCACACAGCCGGGCCACGGGCCAGGCCACAGGCTAGGCCAAGGGCTAGGCCACGGGCCGGGCCAGCGACACGCTAAGCTAAGCAAGACCAGATAAGACTTACAGGAGAGGCGAAAGAGGCGAAAGAGGCAAGCCGTGTATCTGCGATCACTGACCATCAAGGGCTTTAAGTCGTTTGCCGACCGTTCGGTCATCTCGTTTGAGCCGGGGCTCTCGGCTATCGTCGGCCCCAATGGCTCGGGCAAGTCCAACATCGCCGAGGCCGTGCTTTGGGTGCTGGGCGAGCAAAAGACCTCGAACCTGCGCATCCAGACGATGGAAGAGCTGATCTTCTCGGGCTCGTCAGCGCGCGACCCGGTGGGCGTGGCCGAGGTCGAGCTGGTCTTAGACAACGCTGACGGCACCCTGCCCATCGAGTACGAGCAGGTGGCCATCTCGCGCCGCATGCACCGCAACGGCGAGAGCGAGTACTACATCAACGGCGCGCCCACCCGGCGCATGGACATCATCGACATCCTCTTTGACTCAGGCATCGGCCACGGCGTGCATTCGGTAATTGGCCAGGGCAACCTGACCGCCGTCTTAGAGTCGCGCCCCGAGGACCGCCGCGACCTCATCGAAGAAGCGGCCGGCATCCTCAAGCACAAGCGCCGCAAAGAAAAGTCGGCGCGCAAGCTCGACGCCATGGACGCCAGCCTGGCCCGCGTGAACGACATCATCCAAGTCACCGAGTCGCAACTGAAGCCCCTCGAGCGCCAGGCCGCGCGCGCCAAGCAGTATCGCGAGCTGGCCGACGAGCTCAAGGTCCTAGAGCTCTCGCTGGCCGTCGACGACCTGCGCAGCCTGCGCGTGGACTGGAACCTCATCGACCGCAACGAACGCGAGGTCCAGGCCGAGGCCGAACTTATCCACTTTCGGCTGAACGAGCGCGAGGCCGAGCTGACTAAGCGCCAGCGCATATTAGAGGAGAAGGGCCTGTTTGTCGGCGACCTGAACGAGCAGCGCATCCGCTGCCAGTCGATTATCCAGCGCCTCGATGCCGGCATGCTGGTCTTAGAAGAGAAGGGCAAGAACCTCGTCTCGCGGCTCTCGGACCTGCGGGCGAACCTCCATGGCTCGATCGGCCGGCTGGGCGAGGCGCGCCACGAGCACGACGAGATCTCGGAGCGCCTGGCCGAGGGGCAGGCCCAGCACCGCGCCCTGGCCGCCGAGCTGAACGAGCTGATGCGGGCATCAGAGCAGGCCGTTAAGCAGCGGAAGCTGGCCGAGGAGGGTTACGACTCGCTTTTGTCGGGGCAGCGGTCAAAGCAGTCGGCACTAGATAGTACCGAGCTCTCGCTGGCCAAGGCGCAAGAGTCGCTGGGCGCCTTGGATGTCGAAGAGGGCCTTTTGAACGACCAGGCCAAGCAGCTGGACAGCGACATCGCCTCGACCCAGGCCATGCTGGCCGAGCGGCGCGGCAAGCTCGAGCACCTGACCGCCGCGCTGCGCAGCGAGCAGGCCGAGTCTAAGCAGGCCAAGGCCGAGGTGGATAAACGCGTGCGGCTCCAAAGCGACCGCCAAAAGCAGCTCTTGGGGCTGCGCGAGCAGATGTCGGCCATCCAGGCCGAGACGCGCGCCTTAGAGGAGGTCGACCGGGCATTTGAGAGCGCCAGCCCGGCCTTGAACTGGATCAAGCAGCAGAGCGGCCGTTTTTCGGGGATCGTCAGCCAGGTCTCGGAGTCTTTGAAGGTCAAAAGCGGGGCCGAGCTGCCGCATGGCCTAAGCACCGCCCAGTTAGAGGCCTTGGTCGAGCGCCTCTTGGGCACCGACCTCTACGGGCTTTTGGTGCAAGACGCCTCGGCGGCCCGCCTGATCGCCGAAGCGCTGATTAACGAGAGCAGCGAGAAGGGCGAGATCTCACTGCTGCCAATCGAGCATAGCCGGCCTCTGGCCGGTGCTGCCAAGTCTGGCACCCGGCTCTTTGACCTGCTTGAATACCCGCCGGGGCAAGCTGCGGCGATCGAGGCCATGATCGGTGACGTCTACCTGGTGGGGTCGCTCGGCGAGGCCCAAAAATACCAGCTGCGCGACCAGAGCGGGGCGCGTTTTGCGACCCCGGCCGGTGCCGTGGTCTGGCCGAACGGCAAGGTCACGGTCGGCGTGCAGCTCTCGAACATCGACAGCGTGCTCGAGCGGCGGCGGCGCCAAGAGTCGCTGGCCGTTGAGCTTAAGGCCTCGGCCGTGCAGGTCAGCGAGGCCGAGATCGAGCTCTCGCATGCCGACAAGAACCTCGAGGCCGCGCAGGCGGCCGACCTCGAGCTCTCGCAGTCGCTGGCCAAGCAGAGCGGCGACAGCGATGCCCTGCGCGAAGAGGTCGGGCGGGTCGAGGAGTCGCTCTCGCAGCTGCTCTATAAAAAAGAGGGGATGGAGAGCCGGCTGGCCGACGTGGCGGCGCGGCGGTTGGCCTCGCTGCCCCTGACCGGGGAGTTTGAGAAGCGGATCAGCGAGCTCAAGGCCCAGTTAGAAGCGGGCGAGGGCCTGGTGGCCGAGGCCAAAGAGCAGCTCGACCGCGCGCAGGCCGAGCGCCTGGGCACGGGCGAGCGCCTGGCCGAGGGCCGCCTGCGCTTTGAGTCGGCCAGCGGCACGGCGCAGTTCTTAGACACCCGCCAAACGGCCCTGGCCAAAGAGATAGGCACGCTGGAGCAGAACATCGAGGTCTATAGCCAAAGCGAGCGGTCGCTGGATATTATCAGGCACCGCGTTGACCCGCTTTATCAGTTATACAAAGACCTGCATGGCGGTGCCAGCGTCTGGGCCGAGAAGCTGCGCGACCAGGCCCAGCTTGAGCAGTCTGATTCCAAGAACCTGCGCGAGGTCATCACCCAGGCCTCGACGGCCGTCGAAGAGGCGCGCGCCGAG
>WRFC01000130.1 GCA_009779015.1 Coriobacteriia bacterium
CTCCGACTCCGGCTCTAGCTCCACCGGCAGCGCCGGCAGCGCAAGCACTTCTCCACAGACTATCAGCGCCCAGCAGGCCAAGGCCATCATGGATAGCGGCGACCCTTACATACTGGTCGACGTACGCACGCAGTCCGAGTACGACAGCGGACACATCGCGGGTGCGGTGCTGATCCCCGTGGATACGGTCACGGCCCAGGCACCCAGCCTGCTGCCCGACAAGTCGGCGCTGATCATGGTCTACTGCCGCAGCGGCGTGCGCGCCACCGACGCCGCCAACCAGCTGGCCAAGCTGGGCTACACCAATGTCTACAACCTCGGCGGGATTATCTCGTGGCCGTACGGGACGACCACTGACTGACTGACTGACCGGACGGCCGCCGAGGCCGGTCGCCGAGGCCGCCGCGCCGCCCGTTACGGCCGGTTGGCCTCGATGAAGTCCAGAAACGCCTGCGCCTGCTCTTCGAGGTAGGGCGCGCTGGCGGTCAGGGTCAGGTTGCCGTCTGGGTCGGCCTGCTCGCGGGCGTGCGGGATCACGAGGCGCGGCTGGTTCATTATCTTCATGTTGATAAAGCTGATCAGCATGACCAGGTGGTCTTGGGCGAGCGCCGTGCCCGAGATGCCCGGGGTGATGCCGCTGAGCGCGGCCGGCTTGCCAATCAGCACGCGCGGCTCGGTCTCGCTGACCGGCCGCGAGAGCCAGTCGATGAGGTTTTTGAGGACCCCGGGCGTCGAATGGTTGTACTCCGGGGTAAAAAACCAGATGCCGTCGGCCGCTTTAATGGCCGCGCGCACGCGGGCGACGGCGGCGGGAGCCGGAAACTCGATGTCTTCGTTCATCAGCGGGACATCGCTATAGTCGAGCAGCTCAAACTCCGCCCGGTCGCCGATCACGCGGCCGGCCGCGACGGCCAGCTGACGGTTGTACGAGTTCTGCCTCAACGACCCGACGATGGCCAGGATCTTGATCTTCTCCATAATGCCGTTCCTCCCCTGTGGGCCTGTCATAACCACGCGCCTTCAATAAGAGCGCGTCAGCGGTCTACGAACCTTCTATAATATACTGCGAATTAGTCATCACATCTATCAACTGTCTGCTGGCCGGTCAGAAAGTAGGCACCACTATGACCACCTACATCGCCCTGCTGCGCGGCGTCAACGTCGGCGGCAACAACAAGATCAACATGAAAGAGCTGGCCGCCGCCTGCCGCGAGGCCGGCCTTGAGAATGTGCAGACCTACATCAACAGCGGCAACATCGTGTTTAACAGCGCAAATACCTGTGGAGAAGTGCGCGCGGCCATCGAGCTGCTGATCAACCGGCGCTTTGGGCTAAACATCACGGCAGCCGTGTACTCGGCCGCCGAGCTGGCCGACGCGCTTGCCCAGGCGCCCGCCTGGTGGGGCAGCACAAAGGACGCCAAGCACAACGCCATCTTTGTGCTAGCGCCGACCACGGCCGAGGAGGTCTGCGCCGAGGTCGGCGAGACCAAGCCAGAATACGAGAGCGTGGCCTACCACGGCCAGCTGATCTTTTGGACAGCGCCGTTGGCGACCTTCTCGATGACGCGCTGGGGCTCGGTGGCCAAGCGTAAAACCTACCAAAAGATCACCATCCGCAACGCCAACACGGCCAAGAAGCTGCTCGAGCTGGCGGTGGCAGCGGCGCCAGCGGCGGCGGCGGCGCAAGCATCAGCGGCGGCGGCGACAGCGCCAGCGCGCCCGCCAGACGATGCCCTTTGATATCCCCCAAGCAACCAAGCCCTGGTGCCTAAACTCGAACAATCTCAATCAGTGCGGGCAAGCGTGCTGACTGCGTATAGGGGGATATTAGTCAGCCAATCCTGCTCTTTGTAATCAGCCATCGAGATCCGTATGGCCTTCGTCAGAGGGTATCTGTCAACAAAGGCCTTCAAACTCCGAGAACGCAGGTTTTCCTCGGCCTTTACCTCGACCGGATAGATATCGCCGGACTGTTCGTAAAGGAGATCGACTTCTCCCCGAGAATTATCGGCCGACCAGTAGTATGGCCTCAGCCGGTTCTCGGCAAGCATTTGCTGGCAGACGTACTGCTCGGTCAGCGCCCCTTTGAATTCGCTGAAAAGCCCGTTACCCTGAATCAGGGTTGATACCTGCAAGCCGCTAGCCGCCCCAAGCAGGCCAATGTCCAAGAGAAATAGCTTGAAAGCGCCAATATCCTGGTACCCTTTGAGCGGCAGGCCAGGTTTTATGACTCTGTTTACACGCAGTAACAGGCCGCTGTCAACGAGCCATTGAATTGCGACCTCGTAGCTTCTTGCCCGAGCACCAGGCTTGAGGGCAGAGTAAATGAACTTCCGGTTCTCTTTAGCCAGTTGCGCCGGGGCTGAATCCCAGACCAAGCGGATACGCTCGGCCAGATCGCCGGCCGCATATTTAGAGAAGTCGTGCTCATAGTCGTAGAGCAAACGCTGATGGACATCGCGAGCGGCCTGGTAGTCGCCTTTGTCTACATATAACTGGACCGCCTCAGGCATCCCACCGATAAAATAGTAGCGTTTCAAAGCATCGATGTATTTCTCTCTAAAAGCCGTGATCAATGAGAAATCCCTTTTCTTCAGCAGCTCGACCAATGCGCTGTCGCCGGTGGCCAAAAGAAACTCCGTAAAGGTCAACGGGTACAAGTCAAGATGCTCGACCTTGCCGACAGGAAAAGAAATACCTTGGTGCAGCGCTACCCCGAGCAGCGAGCCGGCAGCGACGATGGCCAGGCCGGGGCATTGCTCATTGAACATTTTGAGTGCGGTTAAAGCGCGCGGGCACTCCTGTATCTCGTCAAAGACGACCAGCGTGTTTTGCGGGTCGATTCTCACCCCCGTATCGACTTCGATAGCCTCAAGCAAGCGCTGTGGCTCAAGGCTGCCAGCAAAAACGGCCATCATCCCCAGGTTCTCTTGAAACGTCACATACGCGGTCTTCTCAAAGTTGGCCTGACCAAACTCCCGCACCAGCCACGTCTTACCCACCTGGCGGGCGCCTTGGATAATGATGGGCTTGCGGTGTGGGTTTTTTTTCCAAGCTACCAAGTCCTCTATAGCTTTGCGATACGTGATGGCCTCCGATCATTTGAATGTCAATAATAGGGATAATAGCGCACTATGTCCTGATTTTTGGCAGCGATGCCATTTTTATGTCCATGTTTTTGGCAGTACTGCCATTTTTTGACACATACATGGCTCGCACGGCGCTAGCCATAGCTAGCTATACAGCTTGGTTTTCTTTAACTTTATGCGTTATACCCTTACGCTTTATAATGGACTCTTCAACGCCAACCTCATTTACCCGCGTTCAGAGCAAGGGGCTCGATTTATGTCAGACGATAGCGAATACCAAGAGCTTCTCCCGAATTCTGACTTGCAAAAGCGGCAGGAGTATTGGGATGTGGCCAAGGGGCTGCAGAAGGTCGATGGCCTTCAGACGTCAGACTACCTTGAGACGGTCATCCGCGACACGATCGATGGCAAGTACGGCACCGCCCAAGCCGCTAGTATAGTCGAAAGCTATTACAAAGAAAGCCCGGCTGCCGACGCCGCCACCAGAGAGGCTGACATTGTCTCGGCGCGCATTGCCGCCTACCTCGAGATCGATGATTTTTTGATGTCGCCGGTGATGCTGCTCGGTATTCATCGGACCCTCTTTCAGGGTGTTTATGCAGACAGCTGGGTCGGAGTGAC
>WRFC01000131.1 GCA_009779015.1 Coriobacteriia bacterium
GACAACCGGCGCCCCCACCGACACCAGCCCCCAAGAGGCACAGAGAGGAATTTCAGCATGAAGATATTCGCAATCGGGCTCGGCCCCGGCGACCCGGCCTACCTGGCCCCGCGCGCCCGCCTGGCCATCAGCGAGAGCCAGGTCGTGGTCGGTTATACCGGCTATATGGGCATGGTCGCAGACCTCGTCGAGGGCAAAGAATGCATCTCGACCGGCATGCGGGGCGAGGCCGCGCGTTGCCAGTCGGCGATCGAAGAGGCCTTAAAAGGCAAGCTGGTCAGCGTCATCTGCAGCGGCGACGCCGGCATCTACGGCATGGCCTCGCTGCTCTACGAGCTGGCCGCCCAGCATCCCGAGATCGAGATCGAGGTGGTGCCGGGCATCACGGCGGCGGCCTCGGCGGCGGCCATCTTAGGATCGCCCCTGACCAACGACTTTGCCGTCATCAGCCTCAGCGACCTGCTCACCCCCTGGGCGGTTATCGAGAAGCGCCTGCGCGCCTGCAGCCAGGGCGACCTCGTGATCTGCCTCTACAACCCGCAGAGCAAGAAGCGCAACGACCATCTCAAGCGCGCCTGTGCGATCGTCTTAGAGCATCAGCCTGGCCAGACGAACTGCGGCTATGTGCGCAACGCCTACCGCGCTGAGGGCAGCCAAAGCCAGATCTGCACGCTGGACGAGCTCTCGCGCGCCGAGGTCGATATGTTCACGACCGTGATCATCGGCAACTCGGGCACGCGCGTGATCAACAACAAGCTGGTGACCGTCCGGGGTTATGCGGTATGAGGGTCATGATCTTTGGCGGCACCAGCGAGGGCCGCAGCCTTTTTGCAGAGCTGGCCGGGCTGGGCCTGGACGTCACCCTCTCGGTGGCCACAGACTATGGCCGGGCGGTGGCCATTGAGCACGAGCCCGCCCCAGACCGCCCCAATGCGCAGATCATCAGCGCCCGCCTGAGCGCCGCCCAGATGGCCGACCTCTTTGCCAGCCAGGCCTTTGACTACGTCGTCGATGCCACACACCCCTATGCCGCCGAGGTGACGGCCAATATCCAGGGCGCCTGCCAGGCGTCCGGCCGAAGGTACCTGCGCCTCAAGCGGCCAGAGAGCCCGCCCACCGAGGGCGTGGCCTACGTGGCCAGCGCCGCCGAGGCCGTCGGCCTCTTAAACCAGAACAGCCAAAAGGCCCTGTTGACGGTCGGGAGTAAGGACCTAGAGGCCTTTACCCAGGTCAACGGCTACCACGAGCGCCTTTATGTGCGCATTCTGCCAATGCCCGAATCGCTGGCCAAGGCGCTTCGGCTCGGCTATAGTGCCTCTCAGGTGATCTGTATGCAAGGGCCCTTCTCCAAAGAAATGAACGTGGCAACGCTGCAGATGACCGGAGCCAAGACGCTCGTGACCAAAGAGTCGGGCGACGCCGGCGGCTTTGCCGCCAAGGTCTCGGCCGCCCAAAAGGCCGATGTCCAGGTCATAGTCGTCGCCCGTCCGCTGCACGAAGAAGGCTATAGCCCCCAAGAGCTGGTCCAGATATGCCAAGAAAGCCCAGAGAAGAAAGAAGAGACGGTATGAAAGGAACACTTGTGATCGCCCACGGAAGCCGGGCCAAAGAGACCGAGGCCACCATGGACAGCATTTTGGCCATGGTCAAAGCAGAGCTGCCCGACACCATCATCGAGCAGGCCTATATGGAGTTCTCAGAGCAGAATGTCCAGAAAGGCGTGGCCGCCCTGGCCGAGCGCGGCGTGACCGAGATCAAGGTCGTGCCTTACTTTCTCTTCATGGGCATCCACCTCAAGCAAGATATACCCGAGATGGTCGAGGAATGCCTGGCCAAGTACCCCGGTGTGAGCATCACGATGGGCGAGAACCTGGGGGCAGACAAGCGGCTGGCCGAGATCCTGGCCGACCGCATCAGGGACTGAGCGCGATGAACAAGCTCTATATCATCGGTTTTGGTCCGGGAGAAGAGAACCAGGTGACCGAGTGCGCCGAGCAGGCGCTGAGCGTCTCGGAGCGCCTCTTATGCCTTAAGCGGTCGGCCGGCTTTGGCGACGACTTGCGCCGCTGGAACCTGCCCGAGCTGCTCGAAGAGCTGAAGGCCAATACCGCCCCGGCCACGACCGCCCTTTTGGTCAGCGGCGACTGCGGCTTTTACAGCATCGCCAAGACGGTCGTGCGCGACTACTCGCAGCTCTATGACATCGAGCTGATCCCCGGCATCAGCTCAATCCAGTACTTTAGCGCCCGCCTCAAGGTGGCCTATGACGATGCCAAGATCGTCAGCCTGCACGGGCGCAGCGGCAACATCGTTGCCCAGGTAGCCTACCAAAAAAAGCTCTTTGCCCTGACCGGCGGCCAGAACAGCGTGCGCCACATCTGCCAAGAGCTCTTTAAGCATGGGCTGGGTAACGTCTTGGTCAGCGTTGGCGAGCGGCTCTCATATGCCCAAGAACGCATTACCAAAGGCTCGGCCGCCGAACTCAGCGCACACGACTTTGACGAGCTCTCGGTGGTCTATATCGAGAACCCCAAGGCCAAGGACCCGTACCTGCCGCTCAAAGACAGCGATTTCTTACGCAACGACGTGCCCATGACCAAAGAAGAGGTGCGCTGGGTCTCGCTGGCCAAGCTGGGCGTCTGCCCCGGCGACACCGTCTATGACATCGGCGCTGGCACTGGCTCGGTCTCAGTCGAGCTGGCCAGGGCGGCCTCTGAAGGATGCGTCTATGCCATCGAGAGCAAGGCCGAAGCCTGTGCGCTGGCCCAGGCCAACCTTAAAAGGCACGGGGCCTTTAACCTGCGCGTCATCAAAGGCCTTGCTCCCGAGGCCTTGGCCGACCTGCCCGCCCCCGACAAGGCCTTCATCGGGGGCAGCTCTGGGCGGTTCGACCAGATCGTCGAGACGGTCCTCGAAAAGAACCCGGCCGCCCGCATCGTCGCCAACGCCGTCACCCTGCAGACCCTGCATGAGGCCATGGAGTGCTTTGCAAAGAATTGCATGACAGAGATCGAGGCCGTCTGCCTGAACGTCGCCCGCTCTAAAAAGGCCGGCGGCTACGACATGATGGTTGCCCAGAACCCGGTCTATATCATCAGCGCCCTCGGCTGCGGCGCTGATTTTCCGCCGCCGCCGGATGACGAGGCCTAGCACCATGGCCAGACGGGTGATGCTTGCGGCCACGGCCAGCGGCAGCGGCAAGACCACAGTGACCTGCGCGGTCTTGGCCGCCTTAAAGGCGCAAGGCCTCGACGTCGTCTCGTTCAAGTGCGGGCCAGACTACATCGACCCAATGTTTCACAAGAAGGCCTTGGGCGTCGAATCGCGCAACCTCGACATCTTCTTAATGGGCGAGGCGGGCGTGCGGCAATCGATTGCCGAGCAAACCCTCGGCCGCCCCGGCCAACCCGGCCAGGCCGCCGCCGGCACACCCGCCGCGCCTGCCGCGCCCGGCACCCCCGCAGCCCCTGTCGAGCACAACATCTCTCTGCGCCTGCAGACGGTCGCCGTCATCGAAGGCGTTATGGGCCTCTACGACGGCCTGGGGATGGGCAGCTACGCCTCCTCTAACCATCTCTCGCTCTTGACCCAGACGCCGGTCGTCTTGATCGTCAACGCCAAAGGGGCGGCGCGCTCGCTGGCCGCCACGATCCAGGGCTTTTTGGGGTATGCCCAAAACAACATCCGCGGCGTGATC
>WRFC01000132.1 GCA_009779015.1 Coriobacteriia bacterium
ACTGCCCCAACCATGCCCTGCCCGGGCATCGTTATTGCCGGCTCCATGAGACAGATGCCGAAGAGGCGGAGAAGGCCGCGAGCGCCGCTGCCCAGGCTGCGGCCGAGGCTGCGGGGGGCGAGGACGCCGAGGGCGCGGCGAACGCCGAAGTTGCGGAGGCCGCCGAGGCCGCGGGCGCCGAGGGCGCGGCGGACGCCGAGGGCGCCGAGGGCGCGGCGGACGCCGAGGGCGCCGAGGGCGCCGAGAGCGCGGCGGACGCCGAAGTTGCGGAGGGCGCGGCGGACGCCGAAATTGCCGAGGCCGCCGAGGCCGCCGAGGCCGCAGACACCGAAACGCCCGCTGCTGCGCCTGCCGGGCCGACCGACGTGGCCGAGCCTGCAGCTGCCGAGGCGGCCGCAGACGGCGCCAGCAACGCTGGGTCAGAGTGAGCAGGAGGTCGCGAGAAGGTTGCAGATGACAAAGACGGCCAAACGCAGTTGTGTGGCTTGTCGGCAGGTGGCCGACAAGCAGAGCCTCTTGCGCTTTGTCCGCGCTGCGGACGGCCAGGTCAGCTGGGACGCGTCGGGCAAGGCCCCGGGGCGTGGCGCCTATCTTTGCCTGGACGAGAAGTGCTTGAAACGGGCGGCCGAGCGACAGCTTTTCGACCGCGCGCTGCGCGTTAAGTTGAGCGCTGATGACTACCAGCGTTTGATCAGGTCCGCCACGTCAGGGGCAGGGCTGGACGGACATATTGAGAATGACAGTTCCAATCTATGCTGTAACAGCATAGAGGAGGAGTGAGTATGGCAGATATCCGGGTACATGAACTGGCCAAAGAATTCGGGATCGAGAGCAAAGAGCTGCTCGACCGTCTAGCCGAGATGAAGATTCCGGCCAAGAACCATGCCTCGACTTTGAACGCCGCTTTTGTGGCACGGGCGCGCAAACAACTAGGCCCCGAAATGGCCGAGCGCGCGGCAGCCCTCGAAAGCCAGCGCGTCGAAGAAGAGGAGAAGAAGGCGGCCGAGAAGCTGAAGACGCAGCAAGCGGCCGAGGCCAAGCGCCGCAAGGCGGCCGACGATGAGCGCAAACGCCGCTCGGTCGAACGCGCCAAGCGCACGGGGCCAGAAGAGCCAGATGCCATGGCCTCTGATGGCCGCCCAGACAGCGAGGTACCCGAGCCCCAATCGCCCGAAGCCGAGGCGGCTGCCAGACAGGCGCTGAAAGCCAAATCACCCGGCCGTTTCAGCGGCCTGTTGTCGCAGATCGAGGCCGAGCAAAGCCGCTTGGAATCGCAGCGGCAGGTCAAGAAAGATGCTGCCAATAAGGCCGAGGCCGAGCACCAGGCCGCCCAGGCCGCCCAGGCCAGCGAAGCTGCGGCTGCGGCCGCAGCCGCAGGTGCGTTTGCGCCGGATGCCTCAGGGCGGCTCGACACCAGTGCCGGCCGAGACGCCGGGCTAGGCTTGGGCGAGGCTGATCGGGCCGGCCAAGAGGCCCCTGGCCGGTCGGCTGCGGCCGATCTCAACGGGCTTCAGGCTGCGGGCACCCAGGCGGGCACCTCCGAAGGCCCAAGCCCTGACGCCCAAAAGGGCAGCGCCCCCACGGGCGCCGCCAGTGCCAGCGCCGCCAGTGCCAGCGCCGGGGGCGCCGCTGCCGCCAGCGCCGGCCAGCCCACCGGCCACGAGGCCGCCGCCGCCGCCGCCGCCGCCACCGCCGCCGCCGCTCAGCCAACGCCCGAAACGCAAGCTGCCGCTGCCGACAAAGACGCCAAGAACGCCAAAAAGGCGTCCTCCAAAAAGGCCGGCCGGCCCGGCTCGGACGACGCCCGCCCAGACGGGCACGGGCGCCACGGCAAGGGCAAGACGCCCCTGCCGGCCAGCGACTCGCAGGCCAAGGCTGCCCAACAGGCTGCCCAGCTGCCGCTCAAAGACAAGAGCTACGCCGACCATGATGGCAGCATGAGCAAAGACGAAGAGGACCGCTACCGCAAGATGGCCGCCGCCGCCGAGGCCATCCAGCGCGAGCGTGTGCTGGCCGAGGCGCGTGCCGCCATCGAGGCCGCGACCTCCGAAGGTGAGGGGCGGCGCAAGAAACGGAAAGAGAAGCGCGAGGCCGAGGCCAAAGAGCGCATCGAGCTCGAGGCCATCGAGAAAGGCATCGACCCCGAGCTGCTCTTGGATAGCGACGTTATCCAGATCACCACGGGCGTTACGGTGCAGGCCCTGGCCGACGCCTTCGGTATCCCCAGCAACGATATCGTCAAGCGCCTCTTTATGCTCGGTGTGATGATGACGGTCACCCAGACCATGAGCGACGACCTGGTCGAGCTGATCGCCGACGACCTAAAGCGCAAGATCCGCATCGTTTCTCCCGAAGAAGAGTATGCGGTGGCCATCTTCGACAGCCCGGACGAGCTCGAGACACGCCCGCCCGTGGTCACGGTCATGGGGCATGTCGACCACGGCAAGACCTCGCTGTTGGATGCCATCCGCGAGACCGGCGTGGTGGCCACCGAAGCCGGCGGCATCACGCAGCACATCGGCGCCTCGGTCGTCCATATCCACGAGCGCCAGATCACCTTTATCGACACGCCGGGGCACGAGGCCTTTACGGCCATGCGCGCCCGCGGCGCGGCCGTCACCGACATCGTCATCTTGGTCGTGGCCGCCGATGACGGCGTGATGCCGCAGACCGTCGAGGCCATCAACCACGCCGGGGCGGCCGATGTCCCGATCATCGTGGCCATCAACAAGATCGACAAGCCCGGCGCCAACCTCGACCGCGTGCGCAGCGAGCTGGCCGAGCAAGGCATCATATCAGAAGAATGGGGCGGCCAGAACATGTTCGTCGAGGTCTCGGCCAAAGAGCGCATCGGCATCGATGACCTCTTAGAGACGATCCTCTTGCAGGCCGACGTCTTAGAGCTGAAGGCCAACCCCACGGCTCTGGCCTCTGGCTATGTGATCGAGGCCAAGCTGGATAAGGGCCGTGGCCCCGTGGCCACTGTGCTCGTGCACCGCGGCACCTTGAGGCCGGGCGACTCGATCGTCGCCGGCATGGCGCATGGGCATGTGCGGGCGCTGATTGACCCGCGCGGGGGCTTTGTCGACTCGGCCACCCCGGCCGACCCGGTGGAGGTCCTCGGCCTGGGCAGCGTGCCCGAGGCGGGCGACGAGTTCAGGGTCTTTGAAGACGAGCGCGATGCCCGCAACCTGGCCGAGGACCGGGCGCTGCGCAAGCGCCTGGCCGAGCAGCAAGACCATGGCCATGCCTCGCTCGAAGACCTCTTTGCCCGCATCGGCGAGGGCGCAACCGACCTCAACCTGGTCGTCAAGGCCGACGTCCAGGGCTCCATCGAGGCGCTCAAAGACGCCCTCGAGAAAATGGACCAGAGCGAGGTGCGCATCAACGTCATCCACTCAGCGGTCGGCGGCATCACCGAGACCGACGTTACGCTGGCGGCGGCCTCGGACGCTATTATCATCGGCTTTGGCGTCCGCCCGGCCGCCAAGGCGCGCACGGCGGCCGAGCGCGAACGCGTCGAGATCAAGACCTACCGTGTTATCTACCAAGCCATCGACGACATCAATGCCGCCCGTGTGGGCCTCTTAAAGCC
>WRFC01000133.1 GCA_009779015.1 Coriobacteriia bacterium
GCGCTCTTCTCCCCCTGGCTATGCTCTCCGATCAGTGCCCGCAGGCGCTCTTCGGTGGCCGCGATCTGCGACTCTGGCGTCGAGGCGCCGCCGGTGATGCCCACGGTCTGGGCATTGTCAAACCACTCGCGCTGCAATTCGTCCGGCGACTCGAGGTGATACGTCTGCGGGCAGACCTGCGCACAGATCTCGGTCAGCCGCGTGGTGTTGCCTGAGTTGCGGCCGCCGACCACCAGCATCACATCGACCTGCCCGGCCAGCTCAAAGGCCGCCTCTTGGCGCTGACGGGTGGCCGAGCAGATCGTGTTGCGGATGCTCAGGTTGATGTCGCGCTCCTCTAAAGCCTGGACTATCCTGGCCAAGGCCTCGGGGGTCTGCGTGGTCTGCACGACCAGGCCGACATGCTCGCCCGGCGCCAGTGGCGGCAGGTCCGCCGGGTCTTGGACGACCAAGACATCGGTGCCGGCATAGGCACTGATGCCTTCGACCTCGGGGTGCCCCTGCTCGCCCACGACAAAGACCCGATAGCCGTTCTGGCTCAGGTCGCTGGCGGCCTGCTGGGCCTTTGTGACATGCGGGCAAGTGGCATCCAAGACCACGAGGCCCCGCTGATGGGCAGCCTCGATGACCTCGGGCGAAACGCCGTGCGACCTGATGACCAGGGTGCCCGACTCGACCGCGTCAACAGACTCGACCGACTCGATGCCCTGGCTTTTTAGCTCGGCCACGACCTGCGGGTTATGGATCAACGGCCCCAAGGTGCGCACGGGCGCCTCGCCCGGCAGTTCTTGGACCATCTTCAGTGCCCGTTTGACGCCGTAGCAGGCGCCGGCATATTTAGAGCGGAGGATGCGCATCAAGGCCTCACCGCCGCACTCAGACTTTGCGGGGCGGTTGGATGGAGTAGACCTTCTCCATCACCGCATCGACAAAAGCCTTGTAACGCTGCTCTTTGGCCAGGCTTTGAAAGCGCTCGTCAGTGATATTGAGGGGCTCGTCAAAAGCCAGAGTAACGCGCGGACAGCGAAAGAAGCGCTTGCCTTCGGGGCAGATCTGCTCGGTGTTCCAGATCCGCAGAGGCACCACTGGGACCTTGGCCAAAGCGGCGATCATCGCCACCCCTTCATGGTAGCTGACCGTCTGCCCGGGCTTGCGGATGCGCGTGCCCTCCGGAAAGATGCCCACGTACTCGCCACGTTTGAGCATGCGCACGGCCCGCTTGACCGACTCCATATCGGCCGAGGCGCGCTTGATCGGAAAGATACCGACCCAAGTGGCCATCCGCGTGATGGCCGGGGTGATCTCAAAGAACTCCTGCTTGGTCATAAAGCGGATATTATGCTTGCGAAAGGCCGGAAAGAGAAAGACCGGGTCAAGGTACGAACGATGGTTGGCCGAGATGATAGCCCCCGAGCCCTCTGGCAGTTTTGCAAACTGCTCGAGGCCATAGATCTTGGGGCGGAAGAAGAGGCTGAAGACAACTTTTACCAGGCCGCTGAAAAAGTATTGAAAGTGCTGAGGGTAATGGCCTGGCCCAGAGGCCGGCGAATCGTAAAAATAATCAAGTGGTCTCATAACGCCCTCACTGCTCTGCGGGCATGCCCCGTATATCTTCGACAAGGTCGATGACATATTTAACGACTGTCTCGATCGCCATGCCGGTTGAATCTATCTCGATGCTGTCCGCAGCAGCCTTTAGGGGCGAGGTCGGGCGCGTCGAGTCATAGGCATCGCGGCTGATGATCGAGGCCAACGTC
Organism: Coriobacteriia bacterium; assembly: GCA_009779015.1. Classification (GTDB taxonomy): domain Bacteria; phylum Actinomycetota; class Coriobacteriia; order Coriobacteriales; family UBA8131; genus WRFC01. The sequence continues at coordinate 1,758 of WRFC01000133.1, forward strand.
TGCTCATAGACATCCTCGTCAAAAAAGAGGCCCTGGCGGCTGGCATTCTGGATCGTTCGGCGTTGGGCGCGTTCTTCTGGGCAGGCGGTCAGAAAGACCTTCAGCTCAGCCTCGGGAAAGACCACAGTGCCGATGTCGCGCCCTTCCATCACCGTGTCACAGGCCAGGCCGATCTTGCGTTGCTGCTTGACCAGCGCCGCCCGCACCACTTCTTGGGCCGAGACCGGCGAGACGGCCTTGTCTACGGTCGGCGTCCTAATCTCGGCACTGACGTCGCGGTCATTGATAAAGACCTGCGAGGCCTGCGTCTCGCCCGGTCGACGGACAAACCTGATCTCTTCTTCAGAAGCAATGACGCCCAAGGCCTTGAGGCTCGCCTCGCTCAGGGGCTCGGTCATGTCCACGTCGTTCTCGAGTGCCCGCCAAGCGACCGCCCGATACATGGCGCCTGTATCTAGATAGGTAAAGCCGAGCCGCGCCGCCACCAGTTTGGCAATCGTCGACTTGCCCGAACCGGCCGGCCCATCAATAGCGATGATCATCAGCGCCCTCCGTTCAATCGGCCTGCAAGACCTCTGCAAAGGCAGCGATCGTCGCATCGATGGCCTCGTCATTGCCGATAGTCACACGCAGGCCAGAGGTAAACGCCTCAGCGCTGGCAAAAGGCCGGACGATGACGCCCCGTTTGAGCAGGCCGGTAAAGGCCTTTTGGGCGTCTTTGACCCTAACCCAGACGAAGTTGGCCTGCGAGGGGCTGTAGTCTAAGCCCAACGCATCGAGGCCAGCATAGAGGCGCTGGCGGCCACTCTGGTTGATCTGGCAACGGCGCTTGAGCTCGGCCTGGTCATTGAGGCTGGCCTGAGCGGCCACTTGGGCAAGCGAATTGACATTGAAAGGGGCACGCACCTTGTTTACGGCCTCGACCAAGGGGGCTGGCGCAAAGCCGTAGCCGACCCGGATGCCGGCCAAGGCGTAGATCTTCGAGAAGGTCTTTAAGACCACGACCGGGCTGACCCCGTCAAAATAGTCCAAGGCGCGCGCCGAGACATCGTCGGTCATGAATTCTTCATAGGCAACGTCTAAGATAACCAAGACCTGCTTGGGCAAGGCAGCCAGAAAACCGGTCAGTTCGCGCGCCCCGACCGCCACCCCGGTCGGGTTGTTGGGGCTGCAGATGTAGACGATCTTGGTCTGCGGCGTGACTGCGGCCAATAGCCCCGACAAATCAAAGCCGCTGTCCGCCGCCAGAGGCAGCTCTGTATAGACAGCGCCCGAGACCTGCGCAGACGAACGGTAGACCACAAAAGACGGCCAGCAGTAGAGCACCTCATCGCCGGGTAAAAGGCAGGTCTGGGCAATCAGGTCAAGCAGCTCGTTAGAGCCGTTACCGAGTATCAGCTGCTCGGTCGGGACCTGATAATGCTCGGCCAGGGCGTGGATGAGCTTGTCGCTCGAGCCGTCCGGGTACTCGTTCAAGCCGGTCATGGCCTCGGCCATGGCCGCCAAGGCGGTCGGGAAAGGCGCAAACGGGCTCTCATTCGAAGAGAGCTTATAGATCTTCTCGGACTGGGCGATCTCGAGCACCTGCTCTTCGCGCAGCCCAGGCTGATAAGGGATTATCGGCTCGAGGTTCTTCTTCAAAAAATTATCCCACTGCATTTGCCTTACGACCCTCCATATGTCTCAAATCCTACCCATTCCGGGCCGACCGTGCTGACCCATTCCTGGCCGACCGCGCTGGCCCATACCGGGCCGACCGTGCTGGCCGACCGCGCTGGCCGACCGCGCTGGCCGACCGCGCTGGCC
>WRFC01000134.1 GCA_009779015.1 Coriobacteriia bacterium
GATGATTCATATCACTAAAAGCGGCATGGAAAACAAAATTATTTCAACGCCATCTATAGCCGAACAAGAGAAGATTGGTAGGCTTCTCGCTAGCCTCGACAACCTCATCACCCTTCACCAGCGCGAGCTAGAAAAGCTCCAGAACTTGAAAAAAGCCTTGCTTGAAAAGATGTTTGTCTAACTGCAAAAGTAAGATGCAGGCGCCCTTCCTGCATCTTATTGCCAATTCATTGCGTCTTCTGCCCGTGTTGCCCAAAGAAGAGCGGCAAAAGAAGAAGGGGAAAGGGCCGGCGGCACTGTCGTGCGGGCGCAATCCCTTTTCTGAGGCTGGGGCTGCGGTTTTACCTATCTGCTTGTGTTTGCCACAACTATGGCAGTAACTGGCCAAAATGCACGAATTTGCGCGGTATTTTGCCTTCAAAAGCCCAAAAATAGCCGATATATAGGGTAAATCCTATCATATTGGCTGATCTATCGCGCAAATGCGTGCAATTTGGCCATAAAACGCCGATTTGCTGGCAGACGGCCATCGGGAGGGGCAATGCTCTAAATCCGGCCTGCTGCGTGATCGGCTTCCCGTCTGGGACAGGCGGCAGCCCGCCCGCTCGCAACCCCGCCCGCACTTCTCCCCTTGTACTCATGTTTGACCGTGCCGGTGGCGTAACAATGCTGCGCAAATGCATGTTAAAATAGGTAACTATTCTTTTTTTGCAACAAGGGGGTCGGTTCTGGGGCATCAGTCCATAAGGCAACTATTGACCCGCAACAGGGCTGTGTGCCTGGCCGTCAGAGCGGCAGCCTGGCGCTTTGGCCTCGGGGTGGCGCTACCCTGACCGGCACCGGCCACCGGCACCGACCACCGGTCGCCGGCACCGGCACCGGCCGTCGGCACCGGCCACCGGCAACAGGCTGCCGGCATGAAGACAGACAAAGGAGTCCGACTTGTCCAACAAAACTATTTCCGAGAAGATCTTCTCGGCCCACTGCGACAGCGATGCCCGGGCGGGCGATATCGTCGTTGCGGACATTGACTTTGCGATGAGCCAAGACGGCACTTCGGCGCTGGCCATCGACGCCATCGCCGATATGGGCGCCAGCCAGGTCTTTGACCCCCAGAAGGTGGCCATGGTGATGGACCACAGCTGCCCGTCACCGATCGAGGGCGTCAGCCGCATCCAGGCCAAGATGCGCGAGTTCGGCCGCCGGACCGGGGTGCGCGTCTATGACTGGGGCTGCGGAGTCTGCCACCAGCTTCTGCCCGAGAGCGGGCAGATCGTGCCGGGCGACCTGGTGGTCGGCTGCGACTCGCATACCTGCACCTACGGGGCGCTGAACATCTTCTCGACGGGCGTCGGCTCGACCGACGGCGCCGCCGCCATGGTCTCTGGCCAGCTCTGGTTCAAGGTACCCGAGACCATCCGCGTGGAGTTTACCGGCGAGTTGCCCAAGGGCGTCTACTCTAAAGACCTGATATTGGCCCTGGCCGGCCGCATCGGCGCAGACGGCGCCACCTACAAGGCCTTGGAGTTCACGGGGCCGGTGATCGCGGGGCTTTCGGTCGATGCCCGCATGACGATCTCGAACATGGCCATCGAGGTCGGCGCCAAGGCCGGCCTGATGGAGGCTGACGCCAAGACGCTGGCCTTCTTTACCGAGCGTGCCCGGCGCAACGGCCAGCCGCTCGTCCGCGAGCCCCGGCCGGTCAGCCCTGACCCCGACGCCATCTATGAGCAGACCGTGACCATCGACTGCTCGGCGCTCGAGCCGCAGGTCGCCCAGCCGCATACGGTCGATAACGTCGCCCCGCTCAGCCAACTGGCCGGCCTGCCGCTGGCCGAGGGCTACCTGGGCACGTGCACCAACGGCCGCCTCGAGGACCTGGCCATCGCCGCCGCCATCCTCGGCGGGCAGCAGGTCCACCCCGACTTCCGCCTGGTCGTCGCCCCGGCCTCGCGTGATATCTACCTCGACGCCATGGCGGCCGGCTACATCCAAGCGCTCGTGGCGGCCGGCGCCAGCGTCGTCACGCCGGGCTGCGGCCCCTGCGTGGGCACGCATAACGGCGTCCCGGCGGCCGGCGAGAACGTCATCTCCACGGCCAACCGCAACTTCAAAGGCCGCATGGGCAACTCCGACGCCTTCATCTACCTGGCCTCACCGGCCACGGTGGCCGCCTCTGCCTTAAACGCCTGCCTGACCGACCCGAGGAGCTACCTATGAGCATCCGCGCCAAAGCCTTCAAGTTCGGTGACGGCATCAACACCGACTACATCATCTCTGGCAAGTACAAGTTCAAAAGCAACGACATGGACGAGATGGCCCACCACGCCATGGAAGAGCTCGACCCCGACTACTACGAGCGCGTCCACCCCGCGGGCGGCATCCTCGTGGCCGGCACCAACTTCGGCTGCGGCTCGTCGCGCGAGCAGGCGCCGCTTGTCTTGATCCACTCCAACACCAAGGCCGTGCTGGCTAAAAGCTTCGCCCGCATCTTCTACCGCAATGCCATCAACACCGGCCTGCCGGCGGTCGAATGCGACACCAGCCGAATCGCCGAGGGCGACGAGATCGAGCTCGACCTCGAGGCTGGCCTCGTGCGTAATATTAGTAGGGGAGAAGAGATTCCGTTCTCGCCCCTGCCGGCCGTCATGGCGCAGCTTTTGGCCGATGGCGGGCTGGCTGCGCACTTTCGCAAGAACGGCGGCTTCAAGCTCGGATGAGCGAGCGCCGACCGCGCCGCCCGCCCGGTGTCAGCCCGGTGCCGGCCGCGCCGCCCGCCCTGTGCCAGCCCAGTGGCAACTAAGCGGTAGCTAAAAGACTGCCGCCAGACCAGAAAACTAGGAATACCATGGAAGAGAAAAACAACCCGACCCCCGCCCCCAAGCCCGCCCCCGCGACCGCCGCGACCCCCGCCCCCGCCGTGCCCGCCGCGCCCGCCGCCCCCGCCGCGACCACCGCCCCCGCCAAGGCTGCGGCCCACGCGCCCAAGGCCGCGCCCGCCGCGCCCGCCGCGCCGCCCGCCCGGCAGATCGTCTTTGACTCCAACGAGGACCGCTTCTCGGTCGCCGAGCAGGCCATTGCCGACCCCGACGTCTTAAACCAGCTGGTCGAGAACCTCTCGACCGACATGCGCCGGATGCGCCAATTCAGCGCCGGCGCCCTCTCGGTCCTCTCCGCCTCGCATCCACAGCTGCTCGTCTCGTACGCCAGCCAGTTGGTCGATGCCCTCTATCGGCCAGAGGCCCAGACCCGCTGGGAGAGCCTCGAGGTCCTGGCGCGCGTCGCCCCTCTGTTGCCCGAGCTGGACGAGACGGCCATCGTCGGCGCCGAGGCCTCGCTCTATGACGAGGACAATGGCACTGCCCGCCTCAGCGCCGTGCGCTTCTTGGCGGCCTACGGCGGCCTCGGGGCAAAGCAGTCGCTGCGCGTCTGGCCGCTCTTAGACGAGGCCATCCAGTGCTACCATGGCGACGCCGAGTTCCAAGACATGCTCATCGCAGTGATCGGCTTTGCCTCGGGCGACCTCGACAAAGAGGTCAAAAA
>WRFC01000135.1 GCA_009779015.1 Coriobacteriia bacterium
CCGCCGACCGCGCCAGCTCGCTCCGCGCCCGCCTGGCCGGCATCGCCGCCGCCCGCACGCAGCTGACCGCCCAGCTCGACCACGAGCTCGATAGCCGGCGCATCGGCATCGGGCTTTTCGTCGGCGGCCTGATCGCCCTGATCGTCGGCCAGCGCACGGGGCTCCGCCTGGTCGATGGCATCGGCGGTGCGGCAGCGGTCTGGGGCGCTATCCAGCTCTTTAGTGCGCTGGCCAATATCAAGGCGGTCCGCGGGCACCTCAGCCGGCTCGACGCGGACCGTAAGAAGTATGAGCAAGAATTGGAGAACCTGTAAAAAAGTGAGACAAGAACACCTCCGCAATATTGCGATCATCGCCCATGTCGACCACGGCAAGACCACACTCGTCGACCGCCTGCTCTTTGCCACCCACGTCTTTCGCGACAACCAACAGGTGGCCGAGCGCGTCTTAGACTCCAACGACCAAGAGCGCGAGCGCGGCATCACAATCCTGGCCAAGAACATCGCCATCCAATACAAAGACATCAAGATCAACGTCATCGACACGCCTGGCCATGCCGACTTCGGCGGCGAGGTCGAGCGCGTCTTAAAAATGGCCGACGGCGCCCTCTTGATCGTCGACGCCTTCGACGGCCCGATGCCCCAGACCCGCTTCGTGCTCCGCCACGCGCTCCGCCTCGGCCTCAAGCTGATCGTCGTGATCAACAAGATCGACCGCCAGGGTGCCCGCCCGCACGAGGTCTTAGACGAGGTCTTCGAGCTGATGTGCGATCTCGGCGCCAGCGATGCCCAGCTCGACTTTTCGGTCGTCTACACCTCGGCCACCTCGGGCTACGCGCGCTATGACGAGGCCGACGGCAACATGGACATGCTGCCCCTGCTCGACACCATTGTCAGCCAGGTCCCGGCCCCCGAGGCCGACCCTAAAGGCCACCTGGCGCTCCAAGTCTGCACGATCGACCACTCCGAGTACGTCGGCCGCATCGGCATCGGCCGCATCTTCTCGGGCAACCTCAGCAAAGGCCAGCAGACCCTGGTCATCAAAAGCAGCGGCGAGCGCTTCAAAGCGCCGATCAAGCAGCTCTTCACCTTCGAGGCCCTCGGCCGCGTCGAGACCGAATCTGCCCAGGCCGGCGACATCGTGGCCGTGGTGGGCATCGACGACGCCGACATCGGCGACATGGTGACCTCGCCCGAGCATCCCCAAGAGCTCGAGCCAATCGAGGTCGAAGAGCCCACGATGGCCGTCGTCTTCTCGGCCTCGACCTCGCCCCTGGTCGGCCGCGAAGGCACGATCGTGGGCGCCCGCCAACTGAACGAGCGCCTCTTGCGCGAAGCCGAATCCAACATCTCGATGCGCATCACGGTGCTCGAGCACGGCGCCGGCATCGAGGTCGCCGGCCGCGGCGTGCTCCACCTCTCGGTGCTCATGGAGACGATGCGCCGCGAAGGCTACGAGTTCCAGGTCGGCCGCCCCCGCGTCCTTTACCACACAAATGCCAAAGGGGAGAAGACCGAGCCCATCGAAGAGGCCACGGTCGACGTGCCCAGCGAGTACGCCGGCAAGGTGATCGAGGTCTTTGGCTCGGCCGGCGGCGAGATGATCGACATGCAGCAGCGCGCCGAGCATACGCACCTGGCCTTCAAGATCCCCACGCGCGGCACCATGGGGCTGCGCACCCGCATCATGAACGCCACCCGCGGCGAGGCCGTCCTCTTCCACCGCTTTAGCGAGTACGGCCCCTTCCAGGGCGAGCTGGCGCGCCGCAAGTTCGGCAGCATGATCGCCATGACCAACGAGAAAAGCGCCGCCTACGCGCTAGACACGCTACAGTCGCGCGGCGTCCTCTTCATCGGCCCGGGCGAGACCTGCTACGAGGGTATGATCGTCGGCGAGAGCACGCGTGAGGGCGAGATGGTGGTCAACGTGGCCAAGGCCAAGCACCTCTCAAACATGCGCGCCTCGACTGCCGACAAGGGTATCCAGCTGACCCCGCCCCAGACCTTCACGCTCGAAGAGGCGCTGGAGTACATCGAAGACGACGAACTGGTCGAGGTGACGCCGCAAAGCATCCGGCTGCGCAAGCGCGTCATTTCGGCCATAGAACGTAAGAAGATGAACCGCTAAAATAGCTGCTGTCAAGAGCATTTTGCGAAATACCCCGGTTTTCTCCACGTTTGCCGAATATTTAAGCCCGTTGGCCGGTCGCGTAATTAATATTCTGGACATTCGCTATGGGTGTCACAAAAATTATAAAAATTGGGGGATTCTTGTAATTATCTAGGCAATTCTGCCACTGCATCTAGATTTCAACGCAGTTCATGTAAAATGCCCATCGTGGTGTCAATTTCAATTGTGTTTCCAAGCGTTGTCACCCGCTCATGCGGGGACACAAGGAGGTGTACCTATGACAACAAACCAGACCAGTGTTCAGAAGTTCGACGTATTACTTGAGGAGCGAGGCATAACACGCCGCCGTTTCTTAGAGTTCTGCGGCGCTACAGCAGTTGCGCTCGGGTTATCCGAAGCACTGATCCCGACTATCCACGAGGCACTTGCTGAGAGCGTTGTGGGAAAGACGGACGGGAGCCTGGCACCAGTCATCTGGCTGGAGCTTGCTTCATGTACCGGCTGTACAGAGTCATTTGCCTCTGCGGATAACCCGGATGTCGCAAGCGTCGTATTGGAGCTCATCTCGCTGAACTACAGCGAGACCCTTTCTGCCGGAGCCGGCTACTCCCTCGAAGAGGCAAAAGAAGAGACCATCCAAGCGGGCGGCTACATCGTCATCTTCGAGGGCGCGGTGATGGAGGGCTGGGACGGCAACGCCCTGCGCATCGCCAATGAAAAAGGCACCGACATCGTCAAACACGCCGTTTCGAACGCCGCTGCGGTACTCTGCATCGGCTCTTGCTCAGTCGATGGCGGCTGGCAGGCGTCACACCCCAACCCGGGCGGCGCTATCGGCGTGCAGAACTTTCTGAACAAGGCCAAGGCCAACGGAGAGATCGCTTCTGTCCCTCCGATCATCAACATCCCCACCTGCCCGGCCAATCCCGAGCATGTGGTCGCTGTCCTGGTCGACGTGCTCTTGGTCGGAAAGCTTCCCGATTTGAATAAAGACAACAAGCCGTCTTTGATCTTCGACCAGTTCATTCACGACAACTGCCCGCGCCGCGGTCATTTTGAGAATGGCGAGTTCGTCTATCAATTCGGCTCCAAAGAGGAGAAGAACGGCTACTGCCTCTATGCCATGGGCTGCAAGGGGCCGCAGACCAAGAGCAACTGCCCAATCGTGCGCTGGAACCGCCGCGTCAGCTGGTGCGTCGAGGCCGGCGCCCCCTGCGTCGGCTGTGCCACCGCCGACCCCAGCCGCACATCCGGCAACTGGGTCAGCATGAACTCCCCCTTCTTAAAGCGTTTCCGCAACTTCCGCATCGGCTCGCTGGTCTTCCAACCGGTCACCGCAGCCTTGGTGGTCGGTGGCGTGGTCGCCGTTTTGCTGGTCGTCCACGGCTTTGGCATGAAGGCCGCCGGGCGCAC
>WRFC01000136.1 GCA_009779015.1 Coriobacteriia bacterium
CTACTGTTTCCGCAAGATGGATTCTCCCTCATAACAGGTGCGATTATTATAACGATAGTCCAGATAATCGTCGTATTTCTCTTTAATAAAAAGAGGGACTCCTAACTCCTTTGCTTTATGTTCGTGCGGCTAAAGTACGGCCGACCCTGTCGGCGCTGTCGGCTTGCTCAGTTCCAAACACCGGCCTTGGGCAACCCACGGCTTTGGGCGGGTGCGGGGCGGGCTATCTGGGGTATAATTTATTACTTGTCTAGAAGCATGACTTTTTCAGGAGGTCTTTGATGCTACTCCTCGCCCGCTATGTCCTTCCAGTCAGCTCAGAGCACATCGAGAACGGCGCTGTCTATGTCAAAGACGGCCGCATTGCCGATATCGGCTACGCCACCAAGCTGAAGAGCCTCTACCCGGGCGAGCCGGTGCTCGACTTTGGCCTGGCCGCGCTGATGCCCGGCTTTATCGACGCCCACTCGCACCTCGAGTACTCGTGCTTCAGGGGCCTCATCAACGACGTGCCCTACGCGCCTTGGAAGATCCTTTTAAGCGAGAAGGAGAAGGCCCTGACTCCCGCCGACTGGGACGACAGCGCCCTGTTAGGCGCCCTTGAGACCCTGCGCAGCGGCATCACGACGATCGCCGACATCACCAAGACCGGCGCCTCGTTCAGGGCAGCCCAGGCCGTTGGCTTGCGCGGTACCTTTTACCGCGAGGTCGGCACGATGGAGAAGAGCGAGGCCAACCATGTGCTCGAGGCGGCCTATAGTGATATCGAGGAGTGGCGCAGCCAGGCCCGCACGGGCTACCAGCGCATCGGCATTTCTCCCGAGGCACTTTATACATGTCACCCGCTGGTGTTTAAGTATATTAGTGAGTATGCGGCGGATGGGACGCCGGTGGCCGTGCATCTGGCCGGATCGCGCGAGGAGTACGAGTTTGTGCGCTATGGATCGTCGCCGTTCTCGGTGCATTCGACCGAGCAAGAGCGCGGCTACGGCATCGACATGCCGCCTTGGCTGGCCACCGGGGTCTCGCCCGTGCGCTACATCTTGAATTGGGGGATCTTTGAGGTTCCGAATATTCTGGCCATCCATTGCGTGCATGTGGATGATGAGGACATCGAGTTCTTGCAGGATTATGACGTTGCGGTGGCTGTCTGCCCGCGCTGCAATGCCCAGCTGGGCATGGGGGTGGCGCCGCTGTCAAAGTTCATCAAGGCCGGGCTGCGCGTTGGCCTGGGCACCGATTCGCCGGCCGCCACCGATACCATCAACCCGATTGCCGAGATGCAGTTTGCGCTGCTTATCCAGCGGGCTTTGAACAGCCGGTCGAGCTACCTGACGTCGGCGCAGATGATTGATATTGCCACGCTGGGATCGGCGCGGGCATTAGGCATTGCCGACGAGGTGGGGTCTTTAGAGGCCGGCAAGCGCGCCGATATCATCGCCCTTGACCTCTCAAACTCTTCGCAGGCACCGACCCATGACCCCAATTCGGCGATCGTCAACACGACCGGCCCGGCCAACATCTTGATGACCATGGTCGGCGGCGAGATATTGTATAACGGGCACTACCTGCCCGGCGTTGATACCAAACGGATTTTTGCGCGTGCCGAGGAGATGCGCTTAAAACTGCGGGCCTAAGGCCTGCGCAGAACCATACGTCAAGGTTTAGGAGACATTTTGGCACAGAAGCAAAAGAAACAGAACAAGCAGAGCAAGCAGGGCAAGTTGAACAAGCAAAGGCAGGCGGCATCCAGGTCGGCCGCCCGGGCTGCGGTCGGTGGGTCGGGGGCAGGGCAAGGCGCCAAGGCGCTTGCGCCCGAGAAGAACAGGCTGACGACCAAGCAGATCTTTACGATCATCGTGGCCGTCATCTTGGCCCTGGCCCTGATGGTGCCGATCGCCGGCATTGGCATCATGAGCTGTGCGAGCGGCCAGGTCGGCCAGGCCAGCCAGGCCAGCCAGGACCAGTCCGACAGCACGCAGCCGGCCGATAGCTCGACGACCGACACGACCGGTGCGACCGACACGACGGGCACGACCGACACGACGGGCACGACCGACACGACTGGTGCGACCGACACCACTGGCGCCTCGACGACCGATACAAGCGGCACCTCGACGACCGATACGACAAGCGGGCAGTGAATGCCGCAGTACGGCAGCTCGGGCAGAGAGCACTGGCGTTTCTGCGTTTGCCGTACCTCGAACTGTGAGTTACTATGTATAGTCTGGCTTTAGCGATTTCATCAAAATGCCATGCCCGTAGCTGATCAACCCGGCTATCAATTGGCAGTCACAAGATAGGGTCATCTGTGTTTGGTCTGGGCAGCACTGAGATAGTCATAATCCTGATTTTTGGGTTTTTAATCTTTGGGCCCGATAAACTGCCGGGGGTTGCCCGAACAGTCGGTCGTGTGATCCGGCAGTTCCGCACCGCCCAAGACCAGGTCACCAAAGTCATTAGGACCGAGGTCTACGACCCCTTAAAAGACCTCGAGCCGATAGCCAACCCCTTTGCCGGCCTCAAGCTCGATGATATCTTAGACCCCAAAAAAGACGTGGAGAAAAAACTGCCGGCCGCAACAGATGCCGGCAAGGCTGGCGAGGCAGGCAGCGAAAAAGCCTCGGGCGAGAAAGAAAAGCCCGCCGAGGCCAAGCCTAAACGCGCTGAGCTCGAAGCGGCCTTGAAGCAGGATGCTGAAAAGCGGCGGGCGTTGAAAAAGAAGGCCGCCGACCTGCGCATCGAGTCGGCTGTTCGGGCGGACTCTGAGGCGGACGGCGCAGACGAGCCAGACGACGAGGCCGAGGCGGTCGAAGAGGCCCCCAAAGAGAGCTTTGCCGAGCGCCGTGCCCGGCTAGAGGCCGAGCTGGCAGAGAAGAAAGATGCCGAGCACACGGCTGCAAAAAAGCCGGCTGCGAAGAAGCCAGCCGAAGAGGCGGACGCCGCGCCAGCCGAGGATGCGGACGCCGGGTCAACCGAAGAGGCGGATGCTGCGCCAGCCGAAGAGGCGGACGCCGCGCCAGCCGAAGAGGCGGACACCGCGCCAACCGAGGAGGCGGACGCCGCGCCAGCCGAAGAAGAAACCAAGAAGCCGGCTGCGCAAGCAGCTAAAAAGCCGGCCACGCCAGCGGCCAAGAAGCCGGCCGTCAAGAAGCCGGCCGCGCCAACGGCCAAGAAGCCGGCCGCGAAAGCAGCCAAGAAGCCGGCCACGCCAGCGGCCAAGAAGCCGGTCGCGCAAACGGCTGCCCAGAAGAAGCCAGCAAAGGAGGCGGACCCGGTCGAACTGCAGCCGGAGTCTAAAGAATAATGCCTATCGGACCAGCCCGTATGCCTCTTTTTGACCACCTGGGCGAGCTCAGGCGGCGCTTGACGATCATCGTGGCTGCGGTGCTTGTGGTTACTGTCGGGCTCTACCTGGTCTCGGACACACTGGTATATATACTTGTTCGCCCAATCATTCAATTTGTCACAACACCCGAGATCGCCGCCCAGGTAAAGGGGGCAGCAGACCTCTCGACTTACCATATTTTGAATGTCC
>WRFC01000137.1 GCA_009779015.1 Coriobacteriia bacterium
CGCCCCGCTGTCGTCGGCCGCCCCGCCCCCCATCCGCGCCTGCAGCTACGCCCAGGCCGAGGCCGAGCTGCCCGGCATCCAGGTCCTGATCGACGCCACCACCCTAGGCATGCAGCCAGGCGACCCGGCCGTCGTTTCTCCCCAATTCTTGCATAGCGGGCTTTATGTGCTGGACCTGGTCTATGCGCATGGCCAAACGGCGCTGGTCACTGCCGCCCGGGCCGCCGGCGCCCAAGCCGAGGACGGCCTCGGCGTCTTGGTCGAGCAAGCCGCCCTGGCCCTAGAGTTCTGGTGCGCCCAACAAGGCCTACAGCTAAAGGCGCCCCGCTCAGCCATGCGCGCCGCCGTCTGCTAAGAGGCTGCAGCAAAGGCCCCGCACATCGTCGCATGCGAGGCCTGGCTTTTCTCCACACCTTAAAAAATGACGGTTATCTGGCCAAACGCACCCAGAAAATGCCTGCTGTTACCCTACGATCTCACAGGTCCGGACCTGGTCGTTGCCTTTGGTATCGACATAGACCTTGTAGATGCCCACCTGATAGGTGCCCGCCGAGTTCTTGTCGATCTTGACGGTGGCGCTGGCCGTGCTGGTCGTTCCGTCGGCCCGCAGAACGTTAACCGTGACGGTCAGGCTGTTCTGGTTGCCGGTCAGCTTCTGGACAGAAGCCGTGGCCGAGGTGCTCACGGTCTTCTTGATGGTGTAGCTGTCGATCTGTGTGATCGAATTGTCGGCCTCGATCTGGTACGTCGATGTCGTCATGGTGCTGGCTGTGACGCTGACCACCGTAAACATCGGCTTGTCATTCTGCGCCATGACCGCAGTGTAGGGCTGCTGGGCGGCCAACGCATAGAACTTAGAGCCGGTCGCCGAATCGAGCGCAAAGTAGACGGTGCCGGTCGGGTCAACCGAGGCGCCGGCCGCGTCAAAGGTCTGGGCCTGCATGCCCACGCTGTTCGAAGTCGCCGCGCTGCCGCTGTAGACCATCGGGTACGAGCGGCTGTACGTGTGGTCATGCCCGTTGAAGACGACATCGATGCCGTACTTGTCAATCACCGGAACATAGAGGTCGCGATAGGCCTTGCCGTCCGAGAGGGCGTGCGTGCTGCCTTGCCCATAAACATCGACATGAAAGGTCAGCACCCTGAATGTGGCGGTCGGGTTGGCGGCGATGGCGCTGGCCAAAAAGGCGCTCATGCTGTCCGGCGTGCCCACATTGAAGTTCCAGACCATATACAAGGTGTTGCCATAGGTGTACCAATAATTGCCCGCGCTGTCCGCGTTGGGCGGGTTGTAAAAGGCCAGGGGGCCAGCGCTGGCGCCCTCGTGGTTGCCCATGCAAGAGGCAAAAGGCAGTGACTGCATTTGCGTTGGCGAGAAGAAACCCGTGTACTGGGCAAGCGTGGCTGTCGTCTCGATCTGGTCACCGGTGCCCATCACAAAAGCGGCGTTCGGGAACTTGGCCGAAATGACGTTCAGCGTATTGGCCCAGCCTGCGGTATCGCTGGGGATGTTGCCCGACGACCCGATCTGCGGGTCACCGACTACGATGTAGCTGTAGGCGCTGGGGTCGCCCGTCGTGGTCACGCCGACGCTGCTAAAGTCGCCGTTGCCGTCGCCCAGCTGGTAAGAGTAGGTGGTGTTGGCCTGCAGCCCCGTGACCGTCACATCATTGGAGTAGAGGCCGCTGATGGCCAGCACACTGGCGCTGCAGGTGCCGGTAAAGTCTGTGGCTGCCGCGTTGCCGCTCCAGATTCGCACCAGCGGGCTGTCGCTGTGGCTAGCAGTCTGCCAGGTAAAGGTCAGTTGGCTGGCATCCGAGCCCGGAGCCAGCGTCACATAGCTGACATCCAGGGCGGCGTTGGTTGCGGTGGCGGTGCTGGCGTCGGGGGTTGCGCTTGCAGGTGCTTTGGCCATTGCGCTTGTGCAAGAGAGGCCAAACAAAGCAAACAGGATGGCCACGGCCATAAAGAGGATGGTGGCCTTTTTGACCAGGGGCCTGCCAAATGGCCTGGTTGCAAGCTCACTTGCGGGCACGCTTGCGGGTTCACTTGCGGGTTCACTTGCTGGTTCACGAGAGGGTTTTCTAGAAAACTTGCCGGATATTCGCATTTGCATCTCCTTAACTGATCGGCTTATTGCGTTGCTCAGCTCAATCTACTGCCTTTTTGTCAAGGCTCCCCGCGCTCTCTTGTAAGTCCTCCGTCAGATCTGTGTAAAAAACAAACTTTTGGTCAAGTATCAAGCAATCCTCGGATGAATGTGCAGTATACAACCGATCGCACCGGTGATCACGGCATGTCGGCGCATATAAACGGGCTATAATTCTCCGATGTCTATTTTTGGGCAAGAGTCCGACTGCCCTCAGAGCCGCCCAGGCTGCGGCGCCCAGGCTGCGGCCGCCCGTCCAGGCTGCGGCCGCCCGTCCAGCCATCGCCCATGCCGCAGCCCCACCCGGCCACGCGGCCACAACTAGAAACGAGAACCATGACGATCGCCAAACGCCTCGACGCCCTGCCCATGACGCCGATGGTCCGCAAAGTCTTACTCTTCGCCGGCCTCGGCTGGCTCTTCGACGCCATGGACCAGGGCATGGTCAGCGGCGTCATCGCCTCAATCGGCAGCAGTTGGCAGCTCAGCACCGCCCAGCTCGGCCTCCTCGGCAGTGCCGGCACGCTGGGCATGATCCTCGGCGCGGCGCTCTCGGGCTTTGCCGCCGACCGCTGGGGTCGCCGCACCGTGATGCTCGTCACCCTCATCCTCTTCAGCCTCGGCAGCCTGCTCTCGGGCTTTGCCGGCTCTTACGCCATGCTCTTGGTCACGCGCTTTATCACGGGCTTTGGCCTGGGCGGCGAGCTGCCCGCAGCCTCTACCCTGGTCAGCGAGTTCTCGCCGCTGGCCAAGCGCGGCCGCAACGTCATCATCCTCGAAAGCTTCTGGGCCTGGGGCTGGATCGCCGCCGCGCTCGTGGCCTACCTGGCCATCCCCATCTGGGGCTGGCGCGTGGCCTTCTTCATCGGCGCCGTGCCGGCCGCCTTTGCGGCGGTCCTGCGCTTTGCCGTCCCCGAGTCGCCCCGCTACCTGGCCGCCCACGGCCGCCTGGCCGAGGCCGAGCAGCTGGTCGGCCAGATGGAGCGCGAGGCCGGCCGCACGCCCGCTACCCCCGCGCTACTTGACGGCAGCGTTGCAAATACAACGTCTACCGCATCTCTGCGTCTAGCGCCTGGGGAGAAGAGTGTGCCCCCTGGCCGACCTGGCGCCCCCGCCGCCCCGGCCACCCTAACCCCGTCGACCGCCCCGGCCGCCCCGGCCGCCCCGTCCTTCCTCCAACTCTTCACGCGCCCGCACCGGCGCGCCACCATTATCCTCTGGGTGCTTTGGTTCGGCATCAACTTCGGCTACTACGGCTTTGTCCTCTGGACGCCCTCGTTCCTCGTGGCACAGGGCTTTGACCTGGTCAAGAGCTTTGAGTTCACACTCTATATGTGCCTCGCCCAGCTGCCCGGCTACCTGGCCGCC
>WRFC01000138.1 GCA_009779015.1 Coriobacteriia bacterium
GCTGACCCGAGAAAGGTGAGAGCATGGGCATTATCGAGGCATTTGCAGTCCCACATCCACCGATTATTGTGGCGGGCGTCGGACGGGGAGAAGAGCATGGGGCAGAGGCGACACTTGTTGCCTACCAGCAGGTGGCGGCACGGATTGCCGAATTAGCGCCCGAGCTGCTGGTCATCAGCTCGTCGCATGGGCCGCTTTACCGCGACGCCTTTTCTATCACCACGGGCAGCCAGGCCTGGGGCGACTTCAAGGACTTTCGCTATTCTGGCGAGCGCATCAAGATCGATTTTGACGAGGAATACGTGGCAGCGCTGATTGCCGCCGCCGAGGGCGCTGGCCTGCCGGTCGTCGCCGAGCCGGTGGCCAAAGGCCGCCTGGATCACGGCTGCCTGGTGCCGCTGCACTTTATTCAGCCCCAACTGCCGGCTGGCTGCCGGTTTGCCCGGCTCTCGATCTCGTTCTTAAGCGAGGCCGACCACTACCGCCTTGGCCAGTGTGTTGCCCAAGTGGCCGAGGCTTTGGGGCGGCGGGCCGTTTATGTGGCCAGCGGCGACATGTCGCACCGGCTCAAAGAGAGCGGGCCGTATGGGTTTGACCCGGACGGGCCGGCCTTTGACGCCGCCGTCAGCGCGGCCTTTGCAGAGGGCGACATGGACGGGCTGATGCACTTCTCAAAGCGCTTTCGCTCAGACGCCGCCGAGTGCGGGCTGGGCTCTTTTATTATCATGGCGGGCGCCTTGGGTGCCTTAGAAAGGCCGCTTGCCCAGGCACAGCTGCTTTCCTACGAGGGGCCATGGGGCGTTGGCTACGGCATCGCCCGCTTTGTGCCGGGCGGTGGGACTTCGTCAGAAAAGCCGGCTGCGCAAGACGGGCCCGGCGGGGGAGCCGGATCGGCCGGCGACCCGGCCGCAGGCACCGGCCCGGCCGCAGGCGCCGAGCCTGCCGACTCAGCCGCCAGAGACAACCCAGTCGAAAACCGGCATTCGCTGGCCGTGCGGCTGGCCTATGCTGCCCTGAACGATCATTTTGCAGGCAGGCGTCCCAGCGCCGACACACCAGAAGTCGCGGCCCTCTTGCAAACCCTGCCCGCCACTGACGCCAAGATGCTCGGCTACCTGCAAGACAGCCGGGCCGGCGCGTTTGTCTCCTTTAAAAAAAGTGGAGAATTGCGTGGCTGCATCGGTACCATCGAGGCCACGACCGAGAGCATCTTGGCCGAGATCTGCCAAAACACCGTCAGCGCCGCTGCGCATGACCCGCGCTTTTCTGAGATCGAGAGCACCGAACTGCCGTTGCTGACCTGCAGTGTAGATATTCTGGGCGCAGCCGAGCCAATCGACAGCCTTGAGCAGCTGGACGTCAAGCGTTATGGCGTGATCGTCAGCCGGCGCGGGCGCCGGGGCTTGCTGCTGCCCGACCTAGAGGGCGTGGATACGCCCCAGCAGCAGGTCAGCATTGCGCTCAGCAAGGCGGGCATCGGCCTGCGCGAGGACTATCGGATGCAGCGGTTCGAGGTCGTCCGCTATGAGTGAGGCGGACCGCGCGGACCGCCCGGCCAGCCCAGCGAGCCCAGACGCCTCGGACGCCCCAGACGCCCCGCCCAGCCCGCCCGCCCCGGACCGCGCCGTCTGCCCGATCTGCCCGCAGGCCTGCCGTCTGCGCGCGGGGCAGCTGGGCAACTGCGGGGCGCGCGTGGGGGCGCGCGTGGCCGCAGGCAGCGAGGTGCGGCCGGCCGCCTTTGGGCGCATCACGGCGCTGGCGCTCGACCCGATTGAGAAAAAGCCGCTCGCCCGGTTTTGGCCGGGCAGCCAGATCCTTAGCGTCGGCGGCATCGGCTGCAACCTGCATTGCCCGTTTTGCCAGAACGCCGAGATCTCGCAGTGCCGCGCCAGTGCCGGGCTCGTGGCCGGCCTGCGCTACCTGCCGCCCGAGGACCTGGTGGCCGAGGCCGTGCGCCTGGGGCCGCGCGGCAACATCGGGGTCGCCTACACCTACAACGAGCCTTTTATCGCCTACGAGTACCTTCAACAGAGCGCCCGCCTGGTGCATGCGGCCGGCCTGCTAAACGTCGTGGTCAGCAACGGCTACATCAACGCCGGGCCGCTGCGCCAGCTGCTGCCCCTGATCGATGCGGCCAACATCGACCTCAAGGCCTTTAGGCAGTCGGCCTATGACCAAATGGGCGCGCCGCACGGGCTCGAGCGTGTGCAGCAAAGCATCGAGCTCTTGGCCGCGCACTGCCATCTTGAGGTAACGACGCTGATCGTGCCCGGCTTGAACGACGACGCCGGGCAGATCACAGAGATCGCGGCCTGGCTGGCTTCGATCAACAAAGACATCCCGTTGCATATCACGCGCTTTCATCCTGCATATAAAATGCTCAAAACGCCAGCGCCCGCACGGCCCCAGATTTTCGGGTACGTTCGCCTGGCCGAGCGGCACCTGAACTACGTCTACGCCGGTAATATCTGAATCCGCCAAAAAAAGACGCCGCCAACCAGTTAAAATACATAACTTACTTTGAATAAGCGCCCCTTGATGGGGCCCCTGCACAAAGTTATTTTGGCATCGGGGGGCCTGCCTAGATAATACGAAAGCGTGGTCAGATTATGGAAGAGAGAACCGAGATATACATCACAGCCGACTGGGAGGGCGAGAACCAGGCGGTTCTCCAGCTATTCAACTGGAACGCCAATGACGGCTGGGGCCTGCCCCTGGTTGACTCGCACGAGCTGGTGACATCTAATTACGGCAGCCTGAACTGCAACATCAAGACCTTTATGAAGGCGCGGCTGAAGACGACCAAGACCTTTGTTCTGATCGTCGGCGACGAGACGACGTCGGTGATGGACGGCAGCTGCTACTACTGCGGCCGCTACGGCAGCGCCACCTATTGCGCGCGCGGGCACTCCGCCGATTTTCGCGGCTATGTCGAGTACGAGTGCGACCTGGCAGCCGAGGACGGCCTGAACACCGTCGTTTTTTACGACTCAGATACTGTGGAGAAGAGCAAGTGCCCCGCCGCTCTGCGCGACAAAGGCCTGCATCTCGCGATGCGCCGCAGCCCCGGCTCCGCCCCCGCCGCCCCCGACGCCGCCCCCGGCGCCCAGCCCGACTGGGACTACGAGTCCATCAAGGCCGCCATCCAATCCTAAACGCACAAGCTGCGGAACAGCCGGCCCTGGCCGCACCACAGTTCGACTGCGATTTGAAATTACTCAGGCCATTGAGTAAAATTACTCAAGAGCCTGAGTAATTGCTTAGACCGTCATAACAGATAAGAGCGCTCTCAACCGCTCGACCGCTCAACCTCTAGAGTGCAGCTTGCGCCGGCGGCCGGCAAAGTGATGCCGCGAGAACACGGCCATGATGACGCCCAGGCCAATGAAGGCGATGCCGACGACCATGAAGCCGGCCACTCCGGGGCCGCCGGCCGCAGGCAGGTCCATCTGCGGGAAATTGTGCAGAATGAGGGCGCCCGGCGGAAAAGCGGGGTTGTCTAGAGAC
>WRFC01000139.1 GCA_009779015.1 Coriobacteriia bacterium
CCCACGATCATGCGCACGATATGCGGTATGACCAGGCCGACAAAGCCAATGCAGCCGCTGATGGCCACGCAGACGCCGATCAGGCAAGAGGCCACCACCATGACGATCTGCTTGACCCGCCGAACGTTGACGCCGACATGCCGGGCGTTGTCCTCGCCGACCGCAAAGGCGTTCAGCTCGCGGGCATAACGCAGCAAGACCGTGCCAAAGACCACCAGTGCGACCAGCATCAGCAAGACGTTGCCATAGCCGCTCTGGGCCAGCGAGCCCATCGTCCAGAAGGTGATGGAATGCAGCTTTTGGGGCGCAAAGGTGATGATGAAGCTCATCACGCTGCTCGCGAACATCGAGAAGATCACGCCGATCAGGATGATCGTGTTGGTCGAGAGCGAGTAGTCGAGCTTATAGGCCAACGAGAGGATGACCAGCAAGGACAAGAAGGCAAAGAGCATGGCCATGACCATCGTGCCGGCCACGGGCAAGAACGGCAGCGTGATGCCAAAGGCGATGGAGACGACGGCGCCCAGCGCGGCGCCCGAGGTGACCCCGAGCGTCGTGCCGTCGGCCAAAGGATTCCGCAGCAAGCCCTGCATCGAGGCGCCACAGATCGAGAGGGCAGCCCCGACCAAGGCCGCACAGAGCACGCGCGGCAGGCGCACCGATACAATGATCGAGCCGGCGATCCCCGCTGGGACCTGCTGCCTGGTCATGGTGTCCCAGATCGCTGTCCAGGTATCGCCGAGCGGTACATTGACGTTGCCGACGCAGACGCAAAGCAAGATCGTGGCAACCGTCGCCGCCGCAAAGATCGGGTAAGGCAGCAGCCCAGCAGTCTTGGCGAGCTTAGTCATTTCTGTCATTCATGGCTTTTCTGCTGCTATCAGTTGTGATCAATAACCGGCCATGTCCACATAGACAAAGTTGTACAGCCCTTCGGCCGCATCGACCAGCCGCGGGCCAGGGCGCGCTGCCGAGTCGGGGTCCTCATCAAAAACGGCGCCGGCCTTGATCGCCTTCATGTCTCCCCAGCCGGTGCGGTTCAAGATCTCAGTGACCGTCCCCGGCCCGTTATCGCCATAGTCCATGGCCACCGTCACGATATAGTCCGGGTTGCGCTCGATGACCTGCTCTTCAGAGATCTGTGCCCAGCCGCTGACGTCGGCAAAGGCGTTTGTCAGGCCCAGCATGTGGGCGATCTCATCCAAAAAAGTACCGCTGCCGGCCGTCCAGAGCCCATAGGCCAGCGGCGAGACCTCAAAGTAGATCGTCCGCGTGCCGTCGCCAGTGGACTTGCTTTGGATATCGGCAAAACTCGTCTTCATGCTGTCGACCAGCGCCTGCGCTTCGGCATCCTTGCCCAGGACCGCACCCAGCAGATTAATCGAGTCATAGGTCTCGTCAATGGTGTTGGCATCATCGACCACGACCTTGATGCCGGCATCGGTCAAGATCTTGGCCTGCTCCATCTCGCCCGACTGCGCCATCGGCGAGATGATCACGACCTGCGGGTCCAGCGCCAAGATCTGCTCGGCATTCATATCGCTGCCGCTCTCGACCACCGGCACGTCATTGACCGCGTCGGGGTAGTTGCAATAGGTGCCGCGCCCGACCAAGGTGTCGCCGGCGCCCAGGGCATAGATGATCTCGCAGTCCGAAGGCTGAATGGCCACAACACTGGTGGCCGGCCCGTCCAGCGTCACGACCTGCCCCGACATATCGGTGACCGTGATCGGCCCGGTGGCCGCAGTGCTGCTCGTGCCAGCATCAGCGCTAGTGCCGCTGCTGGCATCGGCCGTGCTCGTGTCGGCCGCCGTCTGGGCCCCGTTATCAGTGCCCCCGCCCGTGCAGGCCGACAACCCGGCCCCGAATAAAAGAGCCAGGGCCAATATCGAGAAGACCAGCGCCAGCCGCCCTACGGGCCTCGCCGCCAGCCGCCCTGTCGGCCGCCCCCCGAACTTCTCCCCCTTGTGCTTTTTTTGCCCCCTGTACGTGCGAGTTGCTTTCATTAGACCAACCCTTCTCTGAAGACTCCCCCTCCGAGGTGTTGAGAGCACTCGGATGACGCATTCGGCTCAGAATGCGCCCCCCGGCACCTCTTGGTATCTGGGTGCGCCGGCTCTCAGCCATGGGCGCCCGGGCAAATGAACAGTTGGGGCAAATTAGGCGCCGACCCGCCACGAGACGGCAAAAACCTGATTGGTGAGTGGTTTGATAGCATCTCCCAACCCCAGAAGAACGACGTGTAAACAGGTTTCCCGACTTGGCTTCATCCTACTTGGGCGTCTTCCCATCTTTTTTAGATAGTGACTCTTATGCCCGTTTGTCAGCTTCACGGTTACTGGGATAGTCCGGAACTCGCATCCGATTCCCTCAACGGCTGGCCAAAGCCGCGCCGTCGGCGCCGAAGCGCAGATACACAAGCTATTCATTTGTTCGAACAAATGTAGAATAGCAGAGGACGGCTGTCAATCGCAAATCGGCAAGACGCCCCGAAACTGCACAAGACGCATGCAAGACGCCGCTAAGCAGCGTAAGCCGTTGACTAAAGAGGCCATTGTTAAAAGGAGAAAGAATGCCCGTCAATGTCCCGGACGGACTGCCCGCCATCAAGATACTGCGCCAAGAGAACATCCCCCTGATCACCGAGGCTCGGGCGGTCAGCCAAGATATCCGCCCGCTCGAGATCGCCATCATCAACCTGATGCCGACCAAGATCGCCACCGAGACCCAGCTGCTGCGCCTGCTGGCCAACACGCCGCTGCAAATGAGGGTGACACTTGTGAGTATGGGCGGGCACGTCTCGCGGAATACCGAGCCTGAGCACCTGAAGGCCTTTTACATAGACTCGCGCGAGCTGGTCAAGCAGCGTTTTGACGGGCTGATCGTGACGGGCGCCCCGGTCGAGACCCTGCCCTTTGCCGAGGTCGATTACTGGGACGAGCTGTCGCGGCTGTTCGCGTGGTCAAAAACGCATGTCTACCGCTCGATGTACATCTGCTGGGGGGTCAATGCCGCCCTCTACTATTTTTATGGCATTGAGAAGAACCTTTTAAAGAAGAAGGTCTCGGGGGTCTACCCGCTGGGCTTTGCCGACCGCTCGAGCCGCTTGCTGAACGGCCTGGACAACCCCTTTTGGATGCCCCAATCGCGTTTTACGACCATCACGCCGACCGAGATCGCCACGAGCGGCCTAAAGGTCCTGGCCGGCTCGGACGAGGCCGGCGCCGTCATCCTCGCCAGCTCGGACCACCAGCAGGTCTTTGTCACTGGCCACTGGGAGTACGACATCGACACGCTGGACAAAGAGTACCGCCGCGACCTGGCCGCCGGCCTAAACCCCGCCATCCCGGTCAACTACTACCCCAACGACGACCCCGAGCGCCCGCCCATCCAGCGCTGGAAGACCTACGCCCACCAGTTCTTTGCCAACTGGCTGAACTATTACGTCTACCAAGAGACGCCGTTTGACCTCTCGGAGCTTTAGGGGCGCG
>WRFC01000140.1 GCA_009779015.1 Coriobacteriia bacterium
GATCTCTGAGTTGTAGCAGCGGCTCTCCATGGCATCGTAATTCAAAGAGGCAAACTGGTAGCTGCGCGAGAGCAGGTTGGCATAGAGGCTGCCCGTGGCCTTGATGCTCGTAAAATAATTCTTTAAGCCCAGCCGGCTTTTGGCCGCGTCGTACATCTCGTGATGCATCGAGAGGAGGATAAAAATGTAGCGGTAGATGAGGTACATCAGGTCGATGACCACGGCCGGGCAATGGGCGCGGCGCAAAACGCTGATGATGCTGGGCATCGGCGTCGAGAGGCTTAAGAGGTACAAGCAACTGACCGCGCCAAAAGCCCGGGCCACGACCAACGCCGTCTGGGCCTGTGAAGCCGGCGTAACGCAGAGCCAAAGCCCAAAGATATCGAGGTTGATGACGCCCGTATGGGCGTCGCCGACCTGAAACAAGAGCGCCAGCCCGCCGATCATCAAAAACGAGACCGGCAGCGACAAGGTGCGCACGTAGGTATGCAGGTTCACACGGCCGACCGCAACCGTCAAGACAGCCATCACCACCACTAAAAAGATACCAGTAAAGATACTGGGAGAAGCGACACAGATGACCATCAAAGCCAGGACTGCCCAGAACTTGAAAGTCGGGTTGACCGTGCGCAGCCGCGACTTTTGGGCGAGGACGTCTATGAAAAGGTAGGCCGAGTGGTCGTGCCGGGTAAAATAGGCAAAAAAGGCCCCTAGGAACAGTGCCACGGCTATGAGCAGCGGTATGGGTATCTTGCCAAATAACAAGCACCAGCTGAAGAACATCGTCAATATGGCTGTGATCATCTCTTATCCTTCTGAGCCGAGGCTTCTTTAGTCCAGCGGCCTGGTGTCTTCAGGGTCTTTGCTGAACTTCTTACGGGCGCTCAGGTAACCAAAGGCAAAGGCGATGATGCCCACGCCGATGCCGGTCTGGATGCAGAAGAAGAGCGATTCCATCTCGCTCGGCATCTCGCCGTCCGCATAGCCCAGCATTTTGGGCAGGATCGACTCAAACCAGGGCACGTATTGGGCGCCGCCATGCGAGCTGGCATAGACCTCTTCGATCGCCCCACTGCCGGCGTCATCACTGCCCGAGAAATCAGCGCCATGCAGGGCAATCAGTGGACCGATCGAGATGACGATGGCCAAAATGATGAGGACGGGCACCAGCCAGCGATGGCCCGGCTTCTTGGCCGGCCCCGACCCATTCTCGGGCGCTGGTGTTCCCAGGCTGTCGACCGTGTTGTTTGTGGGGTTCGTCTCAGCCATTTTAATTCGCCTCCGACCAAGATAGGCTGCGCAGCTCGCGCGTCGCAAAGCGCTCCATAGCGATGATGATGAGGACGCTGAGGATGCCTTCGACGATCGAGAGGGGCAATTGCGTAGGCGCGTAAACGCCCAGGAACTTGACCACGCTCTCGCCGATACTGGCCGACGTGAACTGCGTTGTGCCGGTCGGGTAGGCCAGCGCCAGCTGAAAGGCCGTGATGCAATAGGTGAACCAGTCACCCAACATGCAGGCAAAGAAGACCGCGACCTTCTTGTTCACCTTCAGCCTCTTGCTTAAGAGCCACATCAAAAAGACCGTCAGCAGCGGGCCGCCGATGGCCATGCTAAAGGTGTTGGCGCCCAGCGTGGTAAGGCCGCCATGGGCCAAGAGGATGGCCTGGAAGATCAGCACGATAATGCCGAGAATACTGGTCGTACCAGCGCCAAAGAGGACGGCCGAGAGGCCGGTGCCGGTCATATGGCTGCAGCTGCCGGTGACGGACGGGAGCTTTAACGAGGAAAGCACGAAGATAAAGGCACCGGACATGGCCAGCAAGATCAGCGCCCGGCGGTTATGGGCAACGATCCGGCGGATGCGCATCACACCATAGACCAAGAACGGTACGCAGACGGCGCCCCAGGCAATGCAAAAGCCGATGGGCAGATAACCCTCCATGATGTGCATGGCCTCGGCCGTTGTGGGCACTGCAAA
Source organism: Coriobacteriia bacterium (assembly GCA_009779015.1). GTDB lineage: Bacteria > Actinomycetota > Coriobacteriia > Coriobacteriales > UBA8131 > WRFC01. The sequence continues at coordinate 1,982 of WRFC01000140.1, forward strand.
AAAGATCGCGATGGCCAAGGCTACAGAAAGCGTTATTTTCTCGCTTCTGTGCAAGCTAATAAGAAAATTCATGTATGCCACCTTATGGGTCTGATTGGGCGATTGGACAGCACTCCCCGAGCTGTCCATGAGAATCAAAAACACCTCTAAACATAAACGTTTAGAGGTGGTGTTAAGGCATACCGTATATCATTTCTGTACCTCCTCTATGGCTCGTAGATTCTGGTGGTTATTAAGAACAGGCAGTTCTTCTGGCTCAGCATCATCATTCGTCCAGCCTTCCCAGGTCTTGACCCAGTGGCATTTTTGAACGAACTCCACTTCACAGCGGCGGCACCGCGTGGGAATCTCACCCAACTTCTCTTTTCACCGAGTGATAAAGATCATCTTTCGGCACCCGTTCTTATTACTATTCAGTTTTGAAATAACACAGCGATTATAACTACTTTACAAGTCGCTGTCAAAACCCCAATAAGACGATCGTTTATGTTATCGGCCCGACACTGCTCTTACCCAAACCGCCGGTCTGGGCAATCGCCTCTTTTAGTTTGGCGAGGATAGTGTCGTAGTACTCGGGCACGTGGGGCAGGTTGCAGTCCTCGCAGACCTTGACCCCCTTTTCGGGGTCAAAGCTGAAATGGCCGCCACATTTTTCTCCCAAAAAATACAGTGGGCAAAAGCAGAAGAGGCAGTTGAAGTCGTCTTTGCCATAGCGCTCGGGCAGGCTGTGGCAAGGAAAGTACTTGCAGCCCTGGTTGTTAAAGAACTTGTAACTGTTTTTCATGGCCGGTGCACCTCTAGCCTTCAGATCTCGCGGGCGGTGATGCCGTAGGTCAGGGCGTTCATGATGGCGGCGGCCACGTTGCTGCCGCCTTTTTGCCCCCGGGCCACGATGTGCGGCACCGTTGCCAGGCTGCAGATCAGCTCTTTAGACTCCACGACGTTGACAAAGCCGACGGGCACGCCGACGACCAGGGCCGGTGCCAGCTGGCCCTCGCTGACCAGCTCGTGAATGCGAATCAGCGCGGTGGGGGCGTTGCCGATGGCAAAGATGATCGGCCCGGGCAGCGTTTGGGCAGCGTAATCGATGGCCGCCCGCGCCCGCGTCGTGCCCTCGGCGTGCGCCCGCTCGACCACCTCGGGCGCGTCGATAAAGCATTGCGCCGTGCAGCCGAGCTGCTCCAAGGCCTTTTTGTTGATGCCCGAGAGGGCCATCTTGGTGTCTGTGACAATCGCCGAGCCGGCCTTTAAGGCCGCCTGCGCCGCCTTTATGACACCGGGCGAGAAGACCAGGTTGGCGGCATAGTCAAAGTCCGCCGTCGTATGGATGACGCGCAGGATGATGCTCATGGCCGCCGAGTCGTGGGCCGCAAAGTCAAACTGCCTCTGCGTCAGCTGATCGGTGATCATCTCAAAGCTGCGTTTCTCGATATCGGCCGGACGTGTGTAGTTATCCATTCTCAGCCCATCCTTTTTTCGTAGTCGATGCA
>WRFC01000141.1 GCA_009779015.1 Coriobacteriia bacterium
AGCGCTCAGCGCCCTACGAGACCACGGTCCCCACGGCCTCGCCCCGCAACGCCCGCTCCATATTACCGCTCTCGCCCAGGTTGAAGACGATCAACGGCAGTTTGTTATCCATACAAAGCGAAATTGCCGTAGAATCCATGATCTCCAGCCCCTTGGTCAAGACATCCAGGTAACTAATATAGTCGAAGCGCTTGGCGTTGGGGTCCTTGACCGGGTCCGAATCGTAAACGCCGTCGACCTTGGTGGCCTTCATAAACACGTCAGCCTCGATCTCGCAGGCGCGCAAGGCCGCCGTCGTGTCTGTCGTAAAGTAAGGGTTTCCGGTGCCGGCGGCAAAGATCACGACGCGGCCCTTCTCCAGATGCCTGATCGCGCGCCGCCGGATGTAGCTCTCGGCCACCGAGCGCATCTCAATCGCGCTCATCACGCGCGTGAACACGCCCGCCCGCTCCAGCGCCTCTTGCAGGGCCAGCGAGTTCATGACCGTGGCCAACATGCCAATATAGTCGGCCTGCGAGCGGTCCATACCCTCGGTCGAGGCGGCCAGCCCGCGAAAAATGTTGCCGCCGCCGACCGTGATGGCCAGCTCGATGCCCTTCTCCATAATCGACTTGATCTCGGCCGCCAGGCCGCTGATGACCTTGGGGTCGATGCCATAGCCCTGTTGGCCGGCCAGATGCTCGCCCGAAAGCTTGAGCAAGACCCGCTGGTAAATAAAATCCTGGCCGCCCCGGCCCAAATCATGCTCGCCCTCGTCCACCAAAATCCCTCGCCTTCGCTGTCTTTTACCCTGGGCTGTGGAGAAGATCAGCCCGCCCGGCGCTCAGCCCTGCCCGTAGCCGGCGCTCGCCGAGCCCGCCCGGCGCCTGCCGCGCCGCCCGAGCCCAGCACCGTCGGGGCTGCCGGGGCTGCCGGGGCTGCCGCCCCGCTGCGCCCCGCGCCGCACGCTGCCGGCCCGCCCGGCGCTCAGCCCTGTCCGAGCTCGTAACGCTCAAAGCCCACGACCTCGATGCGGTCGCCGATCTGCTTGCCCACGCCCGCGATAACGTCGCGCACGCTTTGGTCGGGGTCCTTTACAAAGGCCTGCTCAAGCAGGGCGTTCTCGCGGAAGAACTTCTCCAGACGCCCTTCGGCCATCTTCTGCTGGATGGCCTCGGGCTTGCCCGACTCGGCCGCCTGCGCCTTGTAGATGGTCATCTCGTGCTCGAGCAGCTCGGGGGTAAAGCTCTCGCGCGAGACCGCGCCCGGGTTGGACGCCGCCACCTGCATGGCCACGTCTTTGGCCAGCGTCTTAAAGTCCGCGTGGGCGGCCGTGGCGGCCTGGCCGAGCTTGAACAGCACCAGCACGCCCAGTCGCCCGCCACCATGTATATAGCTCGAGATCGCGCCGTCTTTGGCCTCGCGGCGGACGAAGCGCGAGACCTGGATGTTCTCGCCGATCGTGTGGATGGCCTCGACGATCATGTCGCCGATGCTCGTGCCATCGACGGCCACGTCTTTCAGGGCATCGAGGTCAGCCGGCGCGGCGTTTAACACAGCCTGCGCAACTTTGGCCGCATAACCAGCAAAAACGTCGTTGCGCGAGACAAAATCGGTCTCGCAGTTGACCTCGGCCAGCGCGGCGCTCTGGCCGTCCTCCGAGACCAGGGCCACGACCAGCCCCTCGTTGGTCGCCCGCCCGGCCTTCTTGGCGGCGGCGGCCAGCCCGCGCGTGCGCAGCACATCAATGGCCTTATCAATCTCGCCCTCGGCCTCGGTCAGGGCCTTCTTGCACTCCATCATGCCCGCGCCCGTCATCTCACGCAGCTCTTTTACCATCTGAGCAGTAATCTCTGCCATTCTCGTTCCCTTCGTAATCGTCTCAACCGGTCAGGCCGGCATGCCTACCCGGCCGGCCCGTTGTCTTTTTTTCAAACTTCTTTATTGGGAGAAGTTACCCTCGTCGGCCTCAGCCACCGACTCGGCAGCCTCGGCCACGGCCTCTTCTGCAGCCTCTGCGGCAGCGGCCGCAACGACCTCGACAGCAGCCTCGACCTCTTGGGCGACCTCGGCAGCCTCGATGGCGGCCTCGGCCACAGCTGCAGCCTGGGCAACCTCTTCGACCGACTCGGCACCGGCCACGGCCTCGATGGCGGCCTCGGCCACAGCCTCGGCCACGGCGACCGTCTCGACAGCCTCGGTCAGGGCAGCCTCAGCAACAACGGCCTCGGCCACGGCGGCCTCGGCCACGGCGACAGTCGCAGCCGCTTCGGCGGCTGCCCCCTCTGCTGTGGGCGCCTCCATATCCGACTCGCTGATCGCCCCACCGGTGCTGCCGGCGACCACGGCGCTGGCGATGACCTCGGTCAAAAGCGCCACCGAGCGGATGGCGTCGTCGTTGCCGGGGATGCCATAATCCACATCATCGGGGTCGGAGTTCGTATCGATGATGCCGACCACCGGGATGCCCAAGCGCCGGGCCTCGCGGATGGCGATGTCTTCGCGGTGGGTGTCAACGACAAAGATGGCCTGGGGAATACTATGCATCGCCCTAATGCCGTTCAAGTTGGCCTGCAGCTTGCCCAGCTCTTTGCGTAAGATGATCTGCTCTTTTTTGGGGTGGTCGTCCATGCGGCCGTCGGTCTCCATCAACTCCAGCTCTTCCATCCGGCCGACACGGTCGCGGATGGTCACAAAGTTGGTCAGCATGCCGCCCAGCCAGCGGTTGTTGACGTAAGGCATCCCGCAGCGCTCGGCCTGTTGCGAAATCGCCTCTTGGGCCTGCTTCTTGGTCCCCACAAACAATATCGTCTTGCCCCGCGCGGCCAAGTCCGAGACAAAAGTGTAGGCGCGGTCCAGGCTGTAGAGCGTCTGCTTGAGGTCGAGGATATAAATGCCGTTGCGCTCCCCGAGGATATAGGGTTTCATCTTCGGGTTCCAACGGCGGGTCTGGTGTCCAAAATGGACGGCCGCGTCCAAAAGCGACCTCAAGTTAATGGGTTCTGACATGCATTTCTCCTTTTTCGTTGTTTGCGCCTTTGCGGTGCGCCCACGCTATAACAGGCGGACACTTTGCACCAGGCGCCCTCTGCCCGCTTCTTCCCCCAGAGTGCAGCCTGCACAAAGCAGCCACGGGCACTCCAAGGTCGACGAGCATGCGTAATATGGTCGAACCCATAAATGATATCACGTTTTCGCCCGCGAGGCCTGTGCCGCCCGGCTCGCGTGCCCAGTTGGGGGCGTGGCGGCTAAGGTGGGCAAGGCGTCCCGACGCCCTTTGCACCAACTGCCCAATAAAGGGCGGCCAATGAATAGGGAGAATGGCCGACTGGCTGCCACACTGCATGGCGGCTGCCGGGCGCTGGGCATCAAAGGACAGATTAGCAAAAAGATGCAGGAAAAACGCCTGCATCTTCATATATACGGACAGGCCCACTGTATAACGCAGGGCGATGGGGTGAGAACGGTGGCGTGGCCACGCGTGTGGCGC